>JACCRY010000027.1 GCA_013813265.1 Parachlamydiaceae bacterium | reverse complement strand
TTTGTTTATTTTCCTCAAAATTACAAAGCGATTTGAGTGCTCTAGAATTGAAAAATCACCAACGAGAGCTCGATCATCGGGCGATTTTTCGATTCTAGAGCACTCAAATCGTTTTGCAATTCCCTCTATAGATAGATTTTTTGCTTCTTGATGAAAATTGTTAACTGGTTGCATATGTTTATCCTTTTTTAAAATTTAAGTTTGGTACGTGAGTATTCCATTTTCACCCTCATCATCTGAAGTTGCGTAGGAATTTTCCTTGCTTTTAGTAGATCCACAGAGCTCGAAAACTAAAGAATTATTTGCTTTTTCTAATTCTAAAATTCTTCTTTTATATTCATTCTCTTCTATTTGAAAAGTTGATTTTAAACCTATATTCTCTAAAGAAACTATTAGTTTTTCATCTTTTAGAGAGTTTATCAGTGTAAACATTTCTTCCATGGTCCGTTTTAGCAAATTAATCTCGGCATTTTGGTTATCGATCAGAGCCTTTTGCTCTTGAGTAAGACTTTGAGCTTCTTCTAGTTTAAGATGCTCTTGATCTAATTCATCCTGAATTTCATTTTTTTCAGTTATAACTAAATTTAAATTTTTTAAAATTTTTATTTTTGAGTTTTTTAGATTTTCAATAGAACTTTGAGCAACCTGAGAATTTACTTGTTCTTCTAACAAGAGGTTTTTAACGTTTAATAATTCTGCTTTTTCATTTTTTTCACTATCTTCTGAAACTAATCGTGCTAAATTTATTTCGATTAGTTTTTTAGCTGTAGCTATACCCATATCTTTGTAGAAACCACTTAAATAAAGTCTGTTGTATTCCGCAATATCTCTACCATCGTTAGGATTAAATATTGTTTTACCAGTTGGAAACAATTCATAAAACCTTTTGTATTTCGGTTGATCACTTTTTATCCATCCAAGCCCAGCATCATAATAAGCTTCTTGGAAAATTCGATATACATATCCTTTTATTATTTCATTCACAGTTAAAGTCTCTTCTACACGGTAGGGGTAGCAAGTTGGGACATTACTATCATAAACGAACGTTATTTTTTCATTTTCTGCTTCTTTTTGAAAATTGTTAATTGGTTGCATAATTTTTCCTTCTGTTATTTAATAATTAAGACATGAAGTTCAAATTTTTTAAAATCATTCAGTAATAATTTAATTCTTAATTTTCATAAGAATTGTAAGCCCATCCATTTACCCCTCATCATCTGAAGTTGCATAGGATACCGGCTGACTATTGGCAGCTTTTTTGCGAAGCTCAGAAAGTAAGAAATAATTCATATCTTCAAATTCTTTAAGCCTTCGTTTATATTCTATCTTCTCAATTTTAAAATTTGACTTTAAATTTATAATTTGATTCGAACAATCTATTTTTTCATTTTTTAAATTTGAAATAATGTCATTCATCTCTTCCAAAGATCGTTTTAAGCTGGTATTTTCCGCTTTCTGCTCTTCATTAGTTGCTTGTTTTTGATTAATAAGGTCATAAGCATTTTGGAGTAATAACTCTTTTTGATCCACTGAATCTTGAATCAAATTATTTTGGAGAGTTATGCTTTCAATTCTGTTTAGCAGCTCTTGTTGGGTTGTTTGCAGGCCAGAAATCAAGTTTCCATCGATACTAATTTTTACTTGTTGCTCTTGAACCAATGTTTTTAAGGGGTTAAATTTCAACTCCAACTCCAAGAAATCAGTTTTTATCAATATGAATTGTCTAGCAATGCAATTAATCCAAATAGGATATACCCCTCCTACAGCTGCACGTTTAGAGATATAGCACGCATTATCTGTTGTTAACTCATACGCGGTCATTTCTTCTTTTGCATCTTTTTGAGTTTGAGAATACCAAATATAGCTACAATGTTCTTTAACGCTTAAAACTGTATTGGCTGCTTCCTTGAAGCTATTACCTTTTGGGTGAAAATTCCAATAATGATCATACCGATTATAATAATGATCATAATGCCCACTTTTATCAAAATTGTGACTACTTTCTAAGTTCATAAAGTTACCATTTTTAAAGTTTTTTAATAATCTAGACTTGATTTTTTAAATTTATTAAAATCATTCACTTGTATTCATTGCTTTGCACTTTTCACATTATTTTAAACTTGTGAGGCAAATTTCCCCTTCATCATCTGAAGTTGCATAAGATTCTTGCTGACTATCAAAATGTTGTTTCCAATCTTCAGAACAAATTTTACTATTTCCTTTTTTATGCTCACCAAGTTCAAAAGTCTTTCTACTAAGTTCGGAAGTTATTTCGGTAAGTTCATGTTTTTTTTGGCGAAGGTCGGTAAGTAAATGACTATTCATTTCCTCATGATTTTTTAGTCTTCTTTTATATTCTATTTTCTCTGTTTTAAATTTCGATTCCAAACTTATATTTTCAATAGAATATTTTAATTTTTCATCTTTTAAAGAAGTTATCATTGTAGCCATTTCATCCATTGTTTGTTTTAACAAACTAATTTCGGCATTTTGGTTTTTGACCAGAGCTTTTTGCTCGTGAATAATGCTTTGAGCTTCTTCATTTTTAAGATGCTCTTGATCTAATTCATCCCGTATTTGGTTTTTTTCAATTATGAGTAAATTTAAATCATTTAGGACATTAACTTTTGCGATTTCTAAAATCTCGATGGAACTTTGAGCCATTTGAGAATTTACTTGTTCTTCTATCAAGAGGTTTTTAACATTTAACAATTCTGCTTTTGCATTTTTTTCATTATCCTCTAAAATTAAATGCGCTAAATTTATTTCGATTAGTTTTTTAGCTGTAGCTTTTGCCATGCTATAATAGAATCCAGGAAAATAACTTGTGTCAATATCTTTGACCCATGTTTTAGTGCCACAATTTAGTTTTTCTTTACCAAATGAAAAAAATTGAGAAAAATATACTGCTTTCTGTACATCAACCATTTTCATTCCTACTCTCGGTACATAGACATTTTCTTGGACATTTTGATACGCCCATCCCTTTATTATCTGATCGACAGTTACTGTCAAATTTGCCCTTGAACCTGGGTATGGGTTATTACTACTAAATTCAAAAAATACTGTTTCATTTTCTGCTTCTTTTTGAAAATTTTTAATTGGTACCATATATTTACCTTTTCTTTTCCTTTAAGACTTAAGACATGAGTTTTCAAAATTTGCAAACTCAATCATTTATAATCATTGCTTCATTTCTTTATTTCAAACTTGTGAGACAATATTCACCCTTCACCATCTGTTGTATAAGATGCTGAATCACTTTTAGGTTTAAGTCGAAATAATTTTAATTTTTTATTTCTAACCTCTAGTTCTCTAATTCTTCTTTCATATTCTGATTTTTTCATTGATATATTTGTTTTTAAATTTGTAAATTTATTAGCACATTTTCTTTCAATTGAAAGCTTTTCATCTTTTAGAAAACTAATAGATGAATTCATTTGTACCATTGAGCATTTCAAATTAGTATTCTCCGTTTTTTGTTTTTCGATAAGCGTCTGCTGAACTTTTATAAGATTATGAGCATTTTGAAGCAAAAGATCTTTTGGCTTTGACTCACTCAAAATTAAATTCTTTTCTACAATCATATTTTCTATTTTTTCCAGTAATAGCTTTTCATTGCTTTTCAACTCTGAAATCAAATCTTTATCTATCCTATCTCGAACCTGTTGTTCCTGATATATATTTTTTAAATTTGGAAGTTTAAAATTTAAACAAAGTAGGGAGGCATTTAATTCAATTAAATTTTTAGCTAACGATTCTATCCAAATATTGTATATTTTGAGTAAATTAGATTCACTTTCATAAAGATCATTCACATTTAAAGGATAAGAATCATTTATTAAATTGGATAAATGAGCTTTATAGGGTGCTTTCGGAAAAGTTCTATGGTATGCGTCGTATCCAGGATGATTGACTACCATAACCACAATATTCTCTGCTTCTTTTAAGCTAAATTTTATTGGTTGCATAATTTTCCTTTTTTTATTTGGTGAAATGATTGTTAAATTTAAAATAAATTTGGATTTTTCTTTTGCATTTTATATCTATTCATAAAAAATCTCAGTATCAACTTTCAACTTTCATCATCAGATGTTTCGTAGGATGATAATAGCTCAGCTTCAGGTGTCCAGAGTGAAAACATTTCATTGTTTTCGAGCTCAAGCGCCTCAATTCTTTTTTTATACTCAGCTTTTTCTTTTTTATATTTTTCTTTTAATTCTTTAATATTATCTGAATTATTTTTTTTAACATCGGATTTTTCTTTTTTCAGAGTAACAATACTTTCCTCCATTTCTTCTGCTAACATTCTTAATTCAGCATTCTCAATATCCTGTCTTGCAATAGAAGATTGTTGTTCATTTATCAGATCTTGAGCATCCTGTATTAAAATTTCTTTTTTGTCAGCATCAGCTTGAATTAAATTTTTTTCAATGACTATAATTTCGATTTTTTCTAATAATTCAACATAATTTTTTTTCAGAGCTGAAAGAGAATCTTCGCTGCTATTTAATTTTTTTTCCGCTTCTTGCTCCCTTACTAAATTTGTTAAAATTTCAACTTCAGAATTAATATTAAGATAATCAAGATTAACTTCAGCTAATTTTTTAGCTATCATGTTTATCCAAGCATAATGAACATACCTAATATCATAATCGACACCATTTCCATAAGTAGGGTGCGGTCTTTTATACAAGGCTTTAGCGCTATTTAATAATTCGACGGCTTTGAATTTTGTAGGATAATTTGGGTAATTTAACAGTAGGATTTGTATTGATAGTAACCCTCAAGATTTACAATGATTTCACCTGCTTCTTGTAACGATTGGTTTAATGGTGTCATAATTTTTACCTTTTTTATTGTTTATGTAGGACTTGAATTAAAATTTATAAACTGAAAAATTAATATTTCATTTTCTTAGATTATAATTCTATAAACTCTCTTCTAGATCGATTTTTACGGTTCTTGTGATGAACTGGGGAATACTTTCATAAAATCCTCCTGGGCCTAAGGCATGCTTCCCTACGCCCCTTTACAGCATGAATAATTTGGCCTGTATAGATATCTATGAATATCGTCATGTACTTATCCCCCTTTTAATTGCAATTTCCTCGACACTGATATATCAAAGTTTTTTGAAAGAGAATTGCTTGACCTTACTAAAATTTGACTTATGAATGTTTTCACTGTTTTTCATTAAAGTCCTTCCTACGAATCGGGCTAGGGCAAGAATGCTTCTCATTGCCATAAGCTGAACAACATACCCCATGAAAGATTTGGTCATTGAAATCTTGCCAAAAGTAAAAGGCAATGAAATCCAAGTTATTGATCTGAATTCCTGGCAATGAAATTTATAAGCGTCTATTTTAAAGTAGGTTCTCAGCATTTTTAAATCTAGAACCATAAATATTCTCTCATTGATTTCCTTGAGCCAGATATTTAAAAAGAACCATTTTAACCTTCAACTTCTGAAGTTAGGGCGCCCGCTGACTATCGGTTTTTTGCGAAGATTAGAACGCAAATAATAATTCTTAACCTCAAATGCTATAATTCTATACACTCTGTTTTTTAATTTTTTAGACTAGAAATAATTTCGTTTATCTATTCTACGGAACCTTTTAACCTTATTTTCAGCCTTCTGCTCATCATTAATTGCATTCTCTTGTCTGTTAAGGTCATTAGCATTTTGATGTATTTATCTGATAAATTACCCCCAAAGCCAACGATATTACAAATAGGGGATATTTTTGCAAGTACAAAAGCACACTCAAAGTGGGGCAAGCTCTAATTTCTGGGATTGCCATTTCAGGGCTACACTCGATGTAACAAATATATCGACCTTACAGCAATCAGAGTATTGTTGTCTTGCGGAAGTTCTTTTGCTCCGCCCCTACTCAGGTTATCATCAAAAGGAACAACCTTAGACCACAGGCTGCCCTTAATCGGAACATGCGATTGGAATAATGGAATGAGCCGTGTGGGCATTCACGGCGAGGGCGAAAGCGTATGGCTGCCTGGTTTTTAACGCATGCGCTGAATGGCTATGCAGATTTATAGCTTTTAGTGAGGGGCGAGTCATCCGGAAAAGGATTCCGAAGAGGAAGCGAAGAAAATTGCAGAGTTGTGGAGGCTACAGCATGGACGGAGCATGGCATCATCGAGCCTATTTTGACGACGGCACTTCAATCGGGTCAAAACCAACCTCGAAGCTGCAATTGGCTCTATCGCGCAGTCATGGACGGTTATATCCGGCCTTGCGAAGCCTGAAAGATGCGCGATAGCGCTTAATTCTGTATACGAGTATCTAGTTAAATCCGAAGAAAATGTGTTTTGTTGCTTACTCCTCTTTTGGACAAAACCCCATTAGATCCACGCTACATTAAAGGATATCCCCCCTGAGTCAGAGAAAATGGAGGGCAATACACACATCTTCATGGCTCGCCAGGGCGTATGCAAGAAGGGGGATGGAAATATGGCAGCAAAAATTCCGCAAATGACTCTCCGACTTCTCACACCGAGAAGCTAATGAACTTTATCGAGTTGAACCCTATGGAGTTTCATCCTGTCGCTTTAGCGCTCTTAAAGAAGAGCAACTTCAAGGAGATGTGCTCAGTCCTGGCGCTATTCAGGAAAACGAATGGATGCTGAAAACGGTTTTGTGTATTTTTGGAAACGCTACTATGATCCCAAAACGCTTTGTTAGCTAACCCCAAATCCTATTGGAGATGGCAATGGGCCAAATTATTATGCCTATGTGCATAATAATACGATGCTTTATTGTGATCTGATGGGCGTTTTGCTGCTGCTTTTGTTTTGGTATTTGAAGTACTGCATGCTGCTAATCCTTTAAGCATCAATTATTGAGAGTTGTTTACCATTTAAACATCCATACGTAACATGGAGAAAATGCCTTCCATGATTATTTAGCAGAAACTATGTCAATTTTTCCAAAAATCTCCCCTTGAGAAGTCATTTAAATGAGACCTCATAAATGTAAGGCCACAACTTCCCTGTTAAAAAAAATGTCTGGGAGCTTTTTTGGTAAGCGATTCCGTTTAAAATAGCTTCAGGGCTCAATCGAGCCCTCTCTTTTTTTGAAAGGAGGTTTGATGCATCAATTTTTCCCGTCACTTCTCCTGTGTACTTATCAATTCTGTAGATATAATCTTTTCCCCAGACATTGACATAGAGGGTGCGGCCGGTACAAACCAAGTCATTTAGGAAGTTTACCTCTTTGCCCTCCAAATGCACTTGTAACCGGGATTTAATTTTAAACGTATCAGGATTTCTTTGTTGAAGCAGGGAGGTTCCATCGCTCATCCATAGAAGATTTAATCCTTCATCAAAGCAGAGTCCCCATCCTTCACCGGTATAAGAAAAGGTCTTAAGTAAATCAAAATTTAATTTAGAATAAACGAGTGCAGTTTTTTCATTCCAAGTCAGTTGAATCAGCCGATTGTGCGCCAATGCTATTCCTTCCCCAAATAAATGTAGAGGGAGGTTATATTGTTTAAGAATTTTCCCATCCTCTAAATCAATCTGCCGCACACATGACTGACCGTACAATCCTGTGCTTTCATAAAGAACATTGTTCACTTCATCTATTGCTAATCCTTGCGTAAAAGCGTTTGCTGCGTGTGGAATTTTTCTGACAATGAATGGAATAATGACTTCAACTTCTGTAAAAAGCTGAGGGCATTGAAAAAAACTTAATAGTACAAGAAATGTGTATAAAGGAGTCAAATAAACTGATCTCATAGTGAACCATCGATTAAATTGACAAATTATGCCGCCATCTAGTTTATTTTTCAAAAAAACAACGTGGTCACCTATTGCACTTCTATTGTCATTCCAGACATTCCTCACACTTATTAACAATGAATAAACCCTTAAAGCAGTTGCTAAAAGAAGGTAATCTAAAAAAGAGACCCTCGAAAGGCTTAGTCCTAGAATCGCCTCGAGGGCGAACAAAGCGGAGACAAGTCTCCGACGCTCCAAAGCTTTGCAAAACTTTTTTCATCTATCAGCAAGCAAACAACAAACTTACAACTAAGCATTTAATGTCTTTTAAAGACCCTGTCCCACTGGTTACTTTATAGAGGTTTTGCTTGAATCGCGAGTTTCTACTTTAGGGGAATTGTTTTCTAACGATTTTGGGGTGTTGTACATAGCTAAATACCCCAAAAGTGCTGCCAAAAGGATTCCAGCAATCACCCATTTTTTTGCGGGGAAATCTTCCCGTTGACTTTCAGTTTCTCTTACTGGGATATCTTCTATTTCTAAGGGAGGAGTCCAATTACGAAATTCTTCCTCAACTTCACCCCTAGATACGCCATACTTTTCTTCAACTTTTGCTACGAACAAATCATAACTCCCGTTGATTTCTTTTAAGTCTTCTCCGGTTAATTTATTCCAGCGAGACAGTAGATGAATTTTTAATTGATCCCAAAGGGCTCCAAATTCTTCTCTTTCCATAATATTTCCTTTAAATGCGATGAGGTTCTGGCACAATAACATGCTCAATATGGCATTATTCTAATAATAGAAGTGAAAACCAAATTGTCAAGCTAAGCTTTGTTAAAAAATTCAAAATACACTTATTCTGGTTTAATTTTGGTGTATATCTACTTCCCAACATTGTTTTTTCCTGTTAAAATTTCCGAAAAAGCTTTGCATTGGACAAAAATGAGTCTTGAAATAAATATCAGTTCCATTAAAGATCAAAAAATCATCGAAGCTAGGCTCCTTCAAACAGGCAAGGGACGATTTGCAGAAGGTAAATTATTACTAGAGGGAAAGGAACAAATCGTATGGGCTTTGCAAAACTCTTGCCATATTGATCATGTCTTCGTTCATGAAAAAGAAAGAAATTCGGATTTCTTAAATTTATTGCGTTCTAAAAAACTTCTGGTTTGCTTTTGTTCTGACGGAATTTTAAAAAAAATCACAGACACTTCCTATCTTGTACCGTTTGTGGGGGTAGCCAAATCAAAGCCTTATAAAAACGACCTCAAGCAAGATTTCGTTATTGTTTTAGATGGTTTACATGACTTTGGGAATATTGGGACAGTCGTGAGAACTGCGGCAGCTTTTGGAATTCACGATTTTATTTCAACTGATGAGAACCTGGATTTTTCCACAAAAAAAACAATCGATTCCTCGAGAGGGACAGTCTTTTCCTCCAACCTTCAACGATTCAAGTCTGGCACTGAAGCAGTCAACCACCTTAAGAGAAACGGTTATCAGATCGCAGTGACCACTCCACATGCAAGTACCATCCAATCTTTTGCCCAACTGGAACAAAAACCAATAGCGCTCGTATTTGGCAACGAAACATTAGGTGTGAGCGAAGAAGTCATGAGTCTAGCGGATTTGAAAATTCAAATCCCTATGAGCGGCCCTGTTGAATCTTTAAACGTGGGTGTAGCTGCTGGAATTAGCCTTTATGAAATGAAAATAAAATGGACCCTCGCTATGTTAACAAAAAAAATTCAAGAATCAATTGGCAGAGACCTCTTTTGCGCATCCAGATGGATGCGTTTAGTTTTCCATTCAAAGCTGAAAGAAGTAAGTCCATTTAACGCCGACCAGGCAGTCATGATGATGATTTTGAAATGCGATCAGTCATCTGCTGTTGACTCCTTAACTCGTGATGCCGGTATTCCTCAGGGAGTAGACGCAAATGTCCTCATCCAACCGTTGATCGATCAAGGTTTCATCTCGAATAAGGGTAATCAGTTAACTTTATCGGAAAAAGGAGAAGAAGCCATCGCAAAAATATGGAATGTACACGAACTGACAGAGTATGTAGCTTTTGAAGGAGTTTCAGATCCTGACAAAAAAACATTTCTTAACGTGATCAGCAAGATTTTAAATAATTGCGAAAAAATTATCCCCTATTCTTGAAGGAGAAAAAAATGACAAAAATCAGCTATGAAGAGTTCGATCGTGTAGACTTACGTTCAGGAACTATCATAAAAGTAGAATCCTTTCCGAAAGCGAAAAAACCTGCTTTCAAAATTTGGGCAGATTTTGGCGATGAGATCGGCATCTTGCAAACTTCCGCTCAAGTTACTGCAAATTATACTCCAGACATTCTTATGGGTCGTTCTATTGTAGGATGTGTTAATTTAGGTGAAAAAAATATTGCTGGCTTCCTCTCACAATTTTTACTAGTTGGATTCTCGGGCGAATCTGACGGCATATGTCTGGCTACAGTTGATCCGAAAGTCCCAAATGGGCGAAAACTCCACTAAAGCAGTAGCTTGCAAGCTGTATCTGGATCCAAATTTTGTTATCCATGCCAAACGTTTTTTGAATCGCGAGCTTCTTTCGCTGATACCGCAGCTCTGTCATTCAAACTATCCTAACCCCACGTTCCGCTAATCGCTGCACGCGGCGCTATTACGTTAAATCGCTTCCGCGATTCCGCGATCGAAAACAGGTCCTTGGAGACAATATTCAAATGGACCCACTTTAAAAGATAATAGACATAGAATAATTTATCCATACTTTATTGTTAAAAAGCCGTTTGATCATACCTACCTTGCTCCTTCTTAAGTTAACCATAAAAAAGGCAAAAATAGGTCTTGTCTTTTATGAACTGGAGCGGTAAACTACAATTTGTAGAATTACAAGTCAAAAAGATAAGTGGAGCTTACTTAAATGAAAAAGAAAAATACACACCCTCAATACCAAAAAGTCCTCTTTGTGGATTCAGCAACGAACCACCGTTTTGTATGCGGATCTGCTCTGCAGTCAAAAGAAGTTGAGACATTTGAAGGTGCTGAATATCCTGTTTGCCGCGTTTCTGTTTCTTCGGCATCCCATCCTTTCTTTACTGGAGGAAAAGGCCTTGTAGATGCAGAAGGCCGTGTTGACAAGTTCAATAAGCGTTTTGGTCCAAAGAAATAAAGCAAGCAAGCTCTTATGGAAAAGGCCATTCACAAGCTTTTGAGTCGTTTGGCAGAAGTTGAAGCTAAACTCGGCAACACCGAAGTTTTTGGCAATCAGCGCGACTATAAAAAACTCACGCAAGAACACGCCTACCTGTCAGATGTCAAAAGACTTTGGGACCAGCTGCAAAGGATAGGACAGCAAATGTCTGACAATCATGAACTTTTGTCGACAGAAACTGATCCTGCCTTTATCGAAGAACTTAAGAACGATAATACCGAGATGGAATTAAAGCGTGAAAAGCTCTCAAATGAGCTTGAAGCTCTCCTGGTTCCACCTGACCCCAATGATCATCGTAATACCATTATAGAAGTGCGCGCAGGAACAGGAGGAGACGAAGCAGCTCTTTTTGTGGGCGACTGCGTGCGCATGTACAAATTATATGCCGATCATATGGGCTGGAAGTATGAACTACTTTCATGCACCCCCTCGGAAATTGGGGGGTACAAAGAATACGTTATGGTTTTGTCAGGCCCCAACGTATATCGCTTCCTACAATACGAAGCCGGCACACATCGTATTCAGCGCGTGCCTGCAACCGAAGCTCAAGGGCGTGTCCACACTTCAGCCATCACCGTAGCCGTCTTATTGGAGCCTGAAGAAGGCAGCGAAGTTACAATCAATGAAAAAGATCTGCGCGTCGACACCTACAGAGCGTCCGGCGCAGGTGGACAGCATATCAACACGACGGATAGCGCCGTCCGCTTAACGCATATTCCAACAGGGATTGTTGTCACTTGCCAGGATGAACGTAGCCAGCACAAAAACAAAGACAAGGCAATGCGCCTTTTAATTGCTAAAATTGCGGAAGCTCAGATTCAAAAACAACATGCAGAAATGTCCACAAATCGAGCGGAACAAGTTGGCTCTGGAGACCGCTCCGAACGCATTAGGACATATAACGTTCCACAAAATCGACTCACGGAACATCGCATTAATTTGACTAAATACAATCTAGACCGGATCCTCCAAGGGGACCTAGGGGATATCTCGACAGCTCTAGTGGCCCATTTTCGTCAGGAGAAACTTAGCTAAAATGAACGGTCTTCGATGAAAACAGTTTTGGAAATAGTGAATCTCTCTGCGGAATTTCTCGAGAATAAAGGAATTAAACATGGGCGACGAGAAGCATTGGACCTGATCAGTTTCAGTCTCGATGTGCGTCCTCTAGATCTTTATGTACAGTTTGATCGTCCGCTGGATGAGAAGGAACTTGAAAGATGCCGCTCCCTTCTAAAGCGAAGAGCCGTAGGAGAACCCATTCAGTATATCCGTGGAAAAGTAGAATTTTTTAACTGCACCATTAAACTCTCAAGAGATGTTTTAATTCCCCGCCAAGAGACAGAGATATTGGTAGACCAAATCGCGACTCGCTTGGCAAAAGAAGAACTTTCTGGCAAACTTTTAGTAGATCTTTGCTGTGGATCTGGTTGCATTGGCATAGCCTTAAAACGTCGCTTTCCTGATTTAGAAGTCGTGTCGACAGACCTCTCTCCTGAAGCTGTAGCAATAGCCCAGGCAAATGCCACATTAAATAGCGTGGAAATTAACTTTGTTGTTGGAGATTTTTTACAACCGCTTGCCGGAAAGCGCATCGACTACCTCGTATGCAATCCACCCTATATCGCGGAAGAAGAATTCAGCCAACTTGAAATTGAAGTGCGAAATTTTGAACCGAAAATGGCGCTTGTGGGAGAAGATAAAGGGCTAGCCTTTTATAAGCGGCTTGCGAAAGAGCTCCCGGAAGTGATGTCTGCCGGAGGCAAAGTTTGGTTAGAGTTAGGTCACGAGCAAGGAAAAGAGGTCTTAGATATATTTAAGGATTGTCCTGCAAAAAAAATGGAAATTTTGCAAGACTGGTCAGGCCATGACCGCTTTTTTTTCCTTGAGCTTGAATAACTTTTTAAGTATCATGTTGGTCGTTAGACTTTACGATTTAAAGGCGCGCAGGAATTTATGTTCGGAACATTAACAGAAAAGATGTATGGATTAATCTCCAAGCTGTCTGGTCAGAAGAAACTCACAGACGCTAATATTGCCGATGCTGTAAGCGAAGTACGACTGGCACTTTTAGATGCTGACGTCAACTATAGTGTCGCCAAGGAACTCGTTAAGCGGATCAAGGAAAAAGCCGTAGGTGACAACGTCATCAAATCAGTTACCCCTGGGCAGCAATTTATTAAAGTAGTCCATGACGAGCTCGTGCAACTTATGGGTGGGGAAGAGGCTAAGCTCGACATGAGCCAAAAACCTTCTGTCTTTTTAATGTGCGGCCTACAAGGCTCCGGTAAAACTACGCTGTGTGTGAAGCTAGCACGTTATCTGCAAAAAAAAGGTGATTGCAAAAAGCCCTTACTTGTAGCTTGCGATTTACAACGTCCTGCAGCAATTGAACAACTGCACAAGCTCGCTGCGCAGATCGATGTTCCGGTCTTTAGCATTCCGGACGAGAAAGACCCTATCAAGGTCGTTCGAGCTGCTTTAGAAAAAGCTAAAAATGGCCAACACGATCTGCTAATCTTCGATACGGCCGGTCGCCTGCATATCGACGAAGAGCTGATGGTACAGCTCGAAAAAATTAAAGAGATTTCCAATCCGGCGGAAGTTCTTTTTGTGGCTAATGCTGCGACTGGACAAGACGCCGTAAACGTGGCGGCAGAATTCAATAAAAGAATTGCTATCACCGGCTCTGTCCTTACAATGCTTGATGGTAACACCCGTGGGGGCGCTGCGATTTCTATCCGTGAAGTCACTGGCAAGCCGTTGAAATTTGAAAGTAACGGAGAAAAAGTTGAAGATCTGCAGCTATTTAATCCTGCTTCAATGGCAGATCGTATCCTCGGAATGGGCGACACGATCAACCTTGTTAAGAAAGCTGAAGAGCATATAAACGAAGAAGATGCTAAGAAGCTAGAGCAGAAGCTGCGTACAGCGACTTTCACGTATGATGACTTTCTTGGTCAACTGCAAATGATCAAGAAAATGGGCTCACTCAAAAGCCTGATGGGCATGTTACCCGGAATGGGACAGCTTAAAGACTTAGATGTCAATGAGAAGGATTTTTTTAAAGCAACGGCGATTATCCAGTCGATGACCCCTCGTGAGCGTTCTGAGGAGCAAGAGCTTTCGGTTCCACGTCGCAAAAGGATTGCAAAGGGAAGCGGTACGACAATTGATGATGTTAATAAGCTTGCAAAAATGTTTAAACAAGCTAAACAGCTTTTTAAAAATATGCCAAATATGAAACAACTACAAAAGATGATGGGAGGATCCCAATGGCGTTAGCAATTAGACTTCGGCAACAAGGCCGTAACAACCATGCCGTATATCGCGTCGTGGTCATGGATGAACGCGCTCGTCGCGATGGCAAATACCTCGAGGCTCTCGGATGGTATAACCCTTATGAAACTGAAATAGAGCGCAGTCTAGCAATTAAAGCTGACCGTATTCAACATTGGCTTTCTTTGGGTGCTCAAATGACAGAAAGTGTGGAATGCTTAGTTCAAAAAGTGGCTCCTAGTGTCGTACGCTGGAAAACAGAACGCACTCTAGCGCAACTTGCGAAAAAACGAGACAAGCGAAAAGCACGTAAAGAGGCTCCTTCAGCTTAAGTTATCATGCATATCGACATTCTATCGCTATTTCCATCGTACTTCCGAAGCCCTTTTGATGAGAGTATCATCAAAAGAGCGCGGCAGCGGGGGCTATTAGAGATCAATCTTGTCGATATTCGAGATTTTGCTGATAACAAGCACCGTAAGGTCGATGATCGTCCTTATGGCGGTGGACCGGGAATGGTGATGATGGCTGAGCCGATTTGCGCTGCAATTGACAGCGTCAGGGTCCCGAAAGCTAAGGTCATCTACCTATCTCCACAAGGTAAAGTGCTTACGGCTTCTAAATGTCGAGAATTGGCACAAGAGCCTCACCTGATCTTCCTTTGTGGTCACTATGAAGGAATTGATCAGCGCGTTTTAGAGACGGAAGAGATCGAAGAGATCAGCATTGGCGATTATGTTCTCATGAGCGGGTGTGCAGCTGGAATTGTCGTAGTTGAAGCCATAACCCGATTTATTCCGGAAGTTTTGGGACATGAACGCGCAGCCAGTGAGGACTCATTTGAGCTGGACGCTGCGGGTGTTGGAATTTTAGATTGTCCACACTATACGCAGCCGAAGATTTTTAAGGGAATACCGGTGCCTGAAGTGTTGTGCGGTGGCAACCATCAGGAGATCGCAAAGTGGCGCAGAACGCAAGCAATGGAAAAAACAATGCGCGTGCGGCCCGATTTATTAAACCATTTAGGAGACTAGAGTCATCATGAACAGAGCTAATATTATTCAAAAGCTAGAAAAAGATCAGTTGAAGGCAGAGATTTGCGATTTCCGCGTCGGCGATACCATTGTTGTCCACACAAGAATTCTTGAAGGGGAAAAAGAGCGCGTTCAAGCGTTTAAAGGCACTGTCATTGCTCGTAAAGGCGCCGGATTGTCAGAGACTTTCTCTGTTCACCGGATTGCTTGTGGCGAAGGCATGGAAAGAGTTTTCTTGCTCCATAGTCCTCGTATTGCAAAAATTGAAGTTCTTCAGGAAGGATCGGTCCGTCGTAGTAAACTTTACTACCTACGTGGTACTTCAGGTAAAGCTTCTAAAGTTAAACCTCTTTTCAGAAGCCGTAAAGCTGTTTCTAAAACAAATTCAGCTAAACCTAGCAAGTCTCAATCGTCAAACAGCGAAGCAGTACAAACTGTAGAAGCATCGAACGAGAATTGAGAATTGGAGTCTAAAAAAGAAGGTAGAGAGCTTCGTTTTGTCGAGCTTCTCTCCTTCGATAAGACTTTTCGAAAGCAAGGCTTTAAAGTCATTGCGGGGGTTGATGAAGCCGGTCGTGGGCCTCTTGCAGGACCTGTTGTTGCGGCCGCTTGTATTCTTCCAGCCAACAACAAATTCATTGGCATAGACGATAGCAAAAAGTTATCAGCCGCCCAACGCCTAACGCTCTTTGAAAAATTAACTTCAGATAGTCGTGTAAGCTACGGAATTGGCATCGCCTCTTCCCAAGAAATCGATCAATTAAATATCTATCACGCAACACTGGTGGCAATGAAAAGGGCTGTCACGGCCTTGCAAATTGAACCTGAAATGTTGCTCGTCGACGGCATGCCTTTCTCTTATGGGAACTTATCATCCACCAAGATTATAGGTGGGGATGCGAAATCCTTATCAATTGCCGCGGCCTCTATCATTGCTAAAGAAACGCGCGATCGCTTGATGAGAGAATTTCATGAAATTTGGCCAGACTACGGATTTGATTCGCATAAAGGCTATAGCACTCCCCAGCATCTTTCCGCACTAAAAGTCCATGGTCCTATCTCCATACACCGTTTTTCATTTGCACCAGTGCTAGAAAATGCGAACGTTGCTAAAGACCTTCCAATAGCAACGTCCACCAGTTATAGCAGCTAAACCTTAATCTCAATTGTTTCGACTTCTTTTTTATCTGCTTTCACTTCTAATTTCTGAAAATATTTTTCTAATTTTTGCTGTTTATCGCTTTTTTCGATAGCTCCATTGTTCTTTTCTTCAACCTTTTCTTTCTGCACGCTAACTTTCGAAAAATACTGATCAATTTTTGGTTGTCCATCGTTCTTAACAGGTTTTTCTTTTTCTACCCCTTTCTTATGAGAATGTTTTTTGTGCTTTTTTGAATGACGCTTGACACCCGAGGCCATTTCTTCAGTGTCAACTGATTTTGCTTCAGGTCTGCCACAATAATAAAACACCCCAATTGCAACTACGGCACCAATTGCAATAGCAATACCTCCCCCAGTGCCTGCTATAGAAGCGATAAGGCAAGCTGCTATTGCCGCACCAACTACTTTTAGAGCGAGACTAGTTAAGTCATTTCTCGACATTTTTTTTACATTCGAGTGCGCTTCTTGCATGAAGTTAGGCACACATTTGGTGTACGCTGCTGATGCAAATTCCTTCACACTTTCAAATTTTTCAGTAAAACTTTCTGGAATACAAGAGCTCATAAAAACCCCTTTTGTTTATTTGAGCTTATTTAAATTAAAGCCCACATTTAATATTACTATTTAAACTATTAAAAGTCAATAAATATATTGCCATAAATATATTGCCATAACTAGTTAGCATGGACTCTTAATTTTTTAAATTACACTACCTAATTAAAGGGCGTTTTAACTCAATTTAAAAAATATTATCTTGTCAAATTAATTTATTATACTTTATTATAAAGTTAGAAATGTTCATTTATCCTGATCTGTTTATAAAGGAATATAAATTATATATATTACAGGGGGAAACCATGGCAAATACTGATAATAGTTTTCATGAAGCAATAGGAAAGGCTAATTACGCCGTAAATCCGCTAACCGTAGAGGATATCGTTAATTACACTAAATCGGAAGGGTTGGGTAGGATATGGCAAAAAATAAAACTAGCCTTTTCGGGAAGAGGATTTGTTAGCACAGAAGCAATTGGCAAAATGTTGCTGTCAAAAAATGTTACCAGCGTTAAGACGAAAATACGAAATGAAGTGATCGAAAAAAAAATAAACTTATTTCAGATCATTATAAAAGACGAAGTAAAAAAAAATGTTCGATTAGGAAACACAACTAAAACAATTAAACCCATAAATGAAGAACAAGTAATGGTAAATGTTCTTTCAAAAACTATTTCCTCTTGGGCAAAATTATATATAGACGATGAGGGTAAACTAGATGTGGAAAAATGTGTATCAGAACTAAACTCTTTTCAATTTAAAGAGATGCTGAAAGAAAATAAGCTTGAAATAGATTCCTATTTTCTTACAAAAATAATAGAAGAGGGGTGGGATGAAGTTGAAGAAATTCAGCATGGCAATATACCCCAAATAAATGACAAAAACCAAATGGAAAGTGTCCAAAAACTTGCAAAGCAAATTAACAATCTTTCCGATGCTATTCGATTCCTTCATTAGTTATATTAATTTGGGGGCATTTCTTGTGCGCAAAACATTTTTGACATAAATTGAAAAGAGTGCAAAACTCCAGGTAGGATGAGGAATGTTAATTGAGCACTTTCCAAGGAAAAATATGTCGAAAAACACTAAAAAGAAAGTCCCTGATCTCACCGATGAGCAAGTTATAGAAATGATTGCAGAAGAAGTATTTCAAAATGCTGTGAACGGGCAAAATTCAATTGCAGATCCGTTTGAGGTTTACGCTTATCATGCTCAAGCTAAAATTTTCGCAGATGCTAACTTTTTTAAAGAACGATGCCTACGTGGATACCAAAGCTTGCTAAAAAGTTTCCAATAAAGTTTTGAAAAACAGAGGCCAGAGAAGATCCTGTAACTGGAACATTCCGATGCAGAGCTGGCTAAGATGCATAACCTCAGGAAAAGCATAGCTTCACGTAAATTAATTAATCCTAAGGAACTTTCCTCAGACTCAGAAGCACTATCTCAATAAAGTGAAACGCTTTTCCTGAAATTATGCACCTTAGCCAGCTAGGCATCGGACTGTCCAGTTACAAATTGGCTGTTCACCTCAGGTCTCATCAAGAAGAAAGCCTTCAGGAAAACGGTACATTATATCAGATGCGGTCATACAGTATGAGGTTAGCTCTAATGCTGCATATTCTCCGGAAACCCCATGAATAAAGCAGCCTAAAATTGCTGCTTTTAACGGTGTTAGCTTCTGAGCTAAAAGAGCGGCCACAAGCCCTGTGAGAATATCTCCACTTCCTGCTGTCGCCATGCCTGGATCTCCATGAGGAGAGACATAGAACGGTTCATCATGATGTATAATGAAAGAAGGTCCACCTTTAAGTAGGAGCGTCACACGCCTATTTGCTGTAAAATCCTTACAGCGTTTAAGATAGTCCATAGTTAAAGCCGGAGCAGGCCCTTCAATTCCTAGAAGCCTATTCATCTCACCATGATGTGGAGTCAAAATTGTTTGTTCTGGCAATTTGATATTTCGCCCTTCATTGCTCGCTAAAAAAAACAAAGCATCAGCATCGATCACACATGGAATCTGCAGGGCAGGAAGAACCTTTTTTATAAGGGCAAAGGTCTCAGGAGTTCTTCCAATCCCCGGTCCAATAAAAACAGCAGAGGCTTCATTCATGAGATCGATGACTTTTTGGGCATCTGAGTGAGCAAAAGGAACCTTTATCAGCTCATGTTGACTTGAAGCCAGCTCAGCTTCCATGCCTTGAGGATGTAAAAGACGCACTATTCCCGCACCCCCGTGCAAAGCAGCATCTGAAGCAAGAAGGGCTGCTCCGGGCATTCCGGGGGATCCTGCCAGACCAATCACATAACCGGCTTCATACTTGTGACGATTGCGAACAATTTTTGGAAGAAAAGAGGAGACATCGTCCTTCGTTAGCATAATCATTTCCGTTTCGGATTCGTTAATGTATTGCTTTGGAAGGCCAAAGTCGACGTAACGCAATTTTCCGACGCTATTCCAACCATCCAACAAGAAAAATCCGATTTTTGGAAGTCCTAAAAATGCTGTTTCTGTCGCGATGATGCTTTTATTGTCTTCTTGAGCTTTTCCATCGGATCCATTTAACCCCGAAGGAATATCGATTGCAATGATAGGAAGTCCGGAATTATTGATTTTTTGGATGATCGTTTCAAAAGGGTCCGTGATTTTCCCCGAGAATCCGGTTCCAAGTAAACCATCGAGAATTAGCCCTTTGGCAGGAAGCACAAATTCCTCAGGTGAATCGATGCTCAAAACTCTGCCACCTTCATCTATAAAACGCTTATAATTCGACTGACAAAGGCTAGTACAGTCATCGATTGGAACAAATTGATACGCAATGACATCATATTCAAGATGTAAAAGATGAATTCCTGCAACATAGGCATCTCCAGCATTATTCCCCTTACCACACATCAATAATATTGTGTGGTCCATATAATGAGATTCAATGTAGTCATGCGCAACCAAAGCAATGCCGCTTCCGGCTTCTTCCATAAAGTCGAATTCGGAAGAACCATCCCTATAGGCCTGTGCCTCAAGATGATGCATTTGTTGTGAGGTGATAACTTTCATAAGCTCACATTATAAAATTTCTTCTTTTATGGACCGCTGCATCAACGCTCTGACAGCATTTAAAGGAGTCATTTTTTCAGACAGTATCAATCCAATAGTTTCTGTTATTGGCATTGCAACATGATACTTTTTGCTTAGTTGCAGTGCTGATATGGATGTATATACCCCTTCGACAACCATTTCAATCTTTTTCTCTGCTTCTTTCGGCGACATCCCTTCAGCTAAAAGCATTCCAAAGCGGAAATTGCGGCTCATCGGAGAATTGCAGGTCAAAACAAAATCACCCATACCGGAAAGGCCGTTAAGAGTTTCAGGATTACAGCCGAGTGCAATCGTCAATTTGCAAACTTCATGAAGTCCCCTAGTCATCAGTGCAGCCCTAGAACTAGCTCCTAGCTTAAGACCGTCTGAAATTCCGCAGGCGATGGCAATGACATTTTTTAAAGCTCCGCCATAAGCGGCGCCATAAATGTCAGGATTGGGATACACTCTAAAATTATCTGTAGTAAAAGTCTCGCAAATGAATTGAAGCGTTTCTTTAGAAAAGCAGCTTCCTACAACTGAAGCAGGCAATCCGAGAATGACCTCCTGCGCAAAGCTAGGGCCCGTAAGAAGACCTACACGTTCACGAACTTCTTCCCCCAATACTTCTACAATAACATCTGGTAAAATGAGATCGGTATTCTGCTCGATCCCCTTAGAAGTTACAACAATAGGACAGGTCGGCACTCCAAAGCTTTTAACCTGTTCAAAAACAGAACGAACTCCTGCCGAAGTCACAGATTCAACAATAAGATCAATATTATCCAGAGCTTCTTTAAGATCACTCGTAAAACTCATGTTTCCAACAGATCGATGTTGGGGCAAAAAAGGGTGTTGCCGACTTGTACTTAACTTTTCTGCTAAGTCCTTTTTTGTTGTCCAAGAAACGGTTTCGTACCCCTTCGCGGCCAAAAGTGAAGCAAGACAAAATCCCCAGCTCCCCGCCCCTAAAACTGCAATTTTCATAAAATTCCTTATGCGTTTGTTATAGCGAACGAATATCTACTATAGCAGAAGTAGGATGCGAAAGTCACTATGAACTGGCTTATACAAACATATCTCCTGTGTTTTGCCACTATTGAAGAGATGTAAAGTCTTAAGATGAACTTTTCTATTTGAGGTCATCTTCTTCTTTACGTATTTTCGTTTCTTCCGGGCTTAAAGTTTCTTCTTCATCGTAGTATTGATCGTCTTCATTATCCCCTCTTTCTTCCTCAGGGGTCATAAAAGGTTTTTTTAAATGATCACTGGGTCCTTTTTCTTGATCACGATCAAAATTTAGCGGTTTAGGATCATCCGGATCTCGCTTTTTTTTATGTTTCATATGGGAACTCCTTTAAATTAGGTCTATTAACCAATGTATTTTATTGTTAGCATAAATTACATCCTAAGGAAAGTGATAAAATTTCCTTTTGCAATCATTATCATTTTTTGATTTAAAATATATCCCAGATTTGCTATAATGAAAGCATGGAAAAATTTGTTTTCCCTCAGCAACGTTAAAAATAAAAAAATAATAGGATTATAATGAAAGTCAAAAAGATAAAAACTCGTTTTTTTACCCTCATCGAAATGATGATCGTTCTCTCGATCATTTCTTTGCTCTTAGGCGTTTTAGGATACCGTTACGCGTCGACTTTAGACGAAGGAAAAGCCTTCAAAACAAAATTTGCGATGGAAAGACTTTCAGGAATTTTAAATTTAAAATCTGCCGATGACCCAAGCTTTCTTTCAAACATTCCTGGCCAATGGTTAGATGTTGCCACAAATTCACCTTTAGTCAACAACGTGGATAGTATAACTCGTGATGGCTGGGGCAATTTGTTTGAAGTTAATTTAAGCCAAGATGGTTCAATAGAAATACATTCTAAAAAGTACGAAGATTACCTAAAGAATAACAGACAGTCCTTATTTAACAATAGTGGCAGCAGACAATAAATGTTTAGGGCGGTGGCTCTATGAAATTGTATAAAACTTATTGCCGCCGCTATGTAACGCTTATTGAGACGATGATTGCTTTAGCAATTCTCGGTTTAGTGGCCTCAGTTATTGGGATCAACGTTTCAAAAGCAATGCAAGACCAGCGCTTCCGTACAGAGGTTGCGCTGGTCATAGATCAACTGCGTCTCGCACAAAACTTAATGTTAATTCTCAACGAGGATGTTAAAGTTCACTTTAAAGAAGTGAATGGACAAATTTATTATGGTCTAAGTTTCCAATGCCCTTTGAGATCAGGATGGGACAAAGAGCTTACGAGAAAACCTCAACCTTTAAAAGCAATACGAACAGTTGCATTTAAAGGAGTAGGCGAAGAAAAGGCACCTGGCAGCTTGACTTTAAAGTTTTTTTCGGCCGGAATAGTCATGAGCAGGGGGACACTGACGCTGTCAACAGCCAGAGGATTTAATGCCTCCGAAACGCGCTATGTGAATTTGCCTGGCTACCCACATCCAATCGAGGGTGTAACAAATGAAAAATCAGCTCTTAATCAGCAAATGCAGGTGACGAGAAGTGATGAACAACTGACCCAGTTTATCATGCCCGAAATTATTACCAAATTCCAGTCCAACAAATCAGGCGTAAAAGAAGAACCCACTCCACCCTAACCAATTTCGGAAAAGAAAAAGTGAAAATTGTTGATCAACCGCCAGTACATTGTAAAGATAGAATTTATGGGTTAAACTTCAAGCTTTTGAAGCGTAGGCACTTCCTTTTGGTTGAAGTTTTGATTGCCTTTGCTTTTGTCGTTGCGGCGCTACTTCCCTTGATGCACCCTCATTTTTACATCTATCAACAACAAAGTCGCTTTATTGACAAAATAGAGCTGGATATAGCCGTTAACAACTTCTATGGAAATATATTACAGCGGCTTCAAACGAGTGAAATTTCATGGGGTCAAATTGAAAGTAAGCGTGCAAGTTCAGTCACTGACCAATTATGGGGAAGGGAGGCAAACATGACTCCCAACCCCTTTAAAGGGAATTACAAATTTAGAATAGAAAAAAGCAAGACCAACAAAGATTACGGGGTTTATTTGCTTGAGCTAACCCTAGAAGTCGTTCCTAACTCTCCTTTAAAAAAGGAAACAGAGAAAAAAAAGAAACCTGCTGTGTTTACTTTCAAGATTTTTGCGACCCGTCTTTTCCAACCTGCGTAGGATATTGCTAAATGAGTCAAAACTTAATAAGACACCCTATTCGAAGGCACTTCCTTTTGCTTGAAGTCTTGATCGCAATGGCTTTGACGATGATCCTCATTTCAATTTTGCTTATATTTTACATGCAAGTTAACAAATTCAACAGCGAGCTGGAAAAGAAACAAGAGTATAATTTTAGAAAACTTTACCTTTCAACCCGTCTTTCAGCGGTTCTTCCGAGAGCCCTTCCTCATAATACGCCTGATAAAGATTTCTTTTTTTTCACAACTACCGCAAACGACGGCTCAACGAAAAGTGGCACTGCAGCCCTGATGTTTAGCTTTGACAATGGTGTGAAATTGGATCCATCTTTTGCCAATCATGTGCTTGGCAGGCTTTATCTTGATTCTGACAGCAAATTTTGCCTTGGAATCTGGCCATCGCCTGCACGTTGGACAGAATTGACAACCCCACCTATGAAAAAGGAAATCCTTTTTGAAAATGTTGAAAATCTTACCTTTGAATTTTATCTTCCTCCAAGCAAAAATCGAGATATTGTATGGAAGAAGCATACACCTGAAATTGAATTAAAAAATCCGGACCTTTTGAAGCTTTCCCCCGTTGGTGAGTGGAAGCATGAATGGCAGCAAGAATATGAAGTATTGCCCTATCTTATAAGAATCACTTTAAAGATTACCCCTAAAGGCAATCCCACAGAAAAATCGGACAAAGTTACCTTCGTTTATCCGCTGCCCTCAAGCCCCTTTATGATCATGTATGAATAACCTTTAGCACGAATCTAATCGGCTGTAAACTGACAGGAAATTGCGTTAGCAAATCGATTTGCGTGAAAGTGAAAAGACATTAGTGCTGGCCTAGGGGCCTAGGGCGTTGAATTGAGCCATGATTGTTAGTAATGAACATTATCAAATTTTGTACATTTTTAAAATCGCGAAAGCGATGGCAGCATGTAGCCATGGGCGTAGCCCATGGTAAATTGTAATAGGTACAAAGCCGCGAATGCGGCGACAGAAATGGGGCGTAATAATCAGACAGCGAAGCATAGCTAAATCAGGTATACTTTATGAGATTTATCACGCCCATGGCTATATGCTGCCATCGCTTTCGCGATTAAAAAAAAGGACAAAGTTTGACATTGTACCTTGGCAGCTTTATGGCTCAAATCAACACCTTTGGCCAGATACCAATGGCTTGTGCCTTTACACTAAATAATGCTTCAACATTTTTTTGAATCACGTTCTTCTGTCGCCGGACTTTCAAAATATTTAACTTTACTCAATTTTCATTTACATTTAGTCAAGTATAGATGTATAATTAAATAGAACTTTAAACAAAATAGCTAAACCCACGCAATTCAAAAAAGAGGGATAATGTCTTTTACTTACAGCGCCTATAATAATGGAAAAGTTAAGAACCATTTTTATGACATAAAATCAGCCCATGCTTTTGAGAGCGCTACCAACGAAAAGGATGAAGTAGGCAATCCAAAATGGACCGTGCGAGACGATGGAAGCAGCTGGGATGGGGCTGCTGATAATCCTATTTATTCTTGCTACACTTTTAAATGTTATGATTCTTCCCTACAAAAGCGCTTAAAAGCTATTTTTAAAGTATTTAAGGCCATTATCTATCTCACTGTGCCCATGTGGGATAAAAAATGGAGAAAAAAAGTTGACAATCTTTGGTGGGGAACAATAAAAGAACGAGTCGCTGTCCGAGTTGATGATAAAGTTATGATTTGCGATGCTGATTTTTTTAGGAAAAAAGTCAGCACTTCTCCCACAGAATCAAAATCTGTAATTCTTCATAACGATGGTTTATTTCAAAAAAATGGGCAACCAGCTGAAGGCTCTCATGTAAAACTTCTTTTTACACAATTGTTTGGAAAAGGGTCTTATAAACTTGCGTCTTCTGCAAGTCAACTCATGGAAGTGAGTGACTCGGTCTCTTTAGAATCTATGAATTTGAATCCATACTCTAACTTGAGATATGAGATACGAAAAGCTCGAGTGAAGCTTTTGACCCTTATTCAAGAGTGCCCAGAAGATCGACGTGACAAAGTAATTGAGACAACATTAGCTCTTTCAAATTCGAATCAATCTATCCTTGAAAAAATCGAAATCCTAAAAAAGTGCCTTAAATTTATTGATCAATACGCCGTTGAATTAGACATTTCTAGCTTCAAGAATTGCCTTATAAATTTTAAGACACTCATAAATTTAGGCTTACAACATGACAATATTCTTCAATTTTTCAAAAAATGTTTTAAAGATAACCAATCGATAGAAGACACGATTTTCTTACTCCATGCTACTTGTATTCTCTGTAAATCATGTAAGACGGTCAACGAGCTTTTTGACGATTTTGACATCCTTAAGGCTCTTTTGGGGCCAAATCAGGATACTCTTATAGAGAATTTATGTTCAATTAGTGGTCATGAGGATTCCTCCTCGGCGGATAAAGAAAAAATTGTAAACTTGCTGATAAATTGTCAAAAAAGCAGTCACTGCGATATGATCGACAAAGCTATTCATACTATTGCTTCCAGAAATTATACTTTAGAGGAAAGGAAAGACATTCTTACAAGTCTCCTGTGTATGAGTGACGATAGTGAAATTGAAAAAATGACTGTGCAGTTAAAGGAAAAATCATTAACCAAAAAAAGCAGTGATAAATTATTGTGGGAAGAGTCAATTGAACTTGATGAGATCATGGGTTCGATTGATAAAGAAATGCTTAATGAATCCCATATAAGGTCGATTCGCAATGAAGTGGCTGGTATCCCATCTATTAAGCGTCGAGCTATAATCCAAAAGGTAGCAGAGACCTGCAAAAAAGCAATTGAATCAGGAGTAAATTTAAGTACTTGGTGGATATTTTCCATCAATTTTATAAATGAAAATCCTAATGAAGAGCATGCTAAGGATTTAGCCCTCGGCACCATTTTAAAAATTTTTTCCCATTGTGAAAATAAAGAGTTTGTATTTCGATTTCTTCACACATATATAGATGATTCCCCTCTAGTTGTAATTCTTAATATAACTCAAAGAATTTTGGAGGTAACATCTAGTGTCTTTCTTGAAAATGGAGGGCACCATATTTTAAGTATAATTGACAAGAGTTGTGCTGCTAATATAACATATTCTGAATTCGAAATGTTTTTGATGGCTAACAAAGAGTTAGTTATAGCTTACGCCAAGCTCCCCTATTGGACAAGCCTAGAATCGCGTGGTCTCCCTGCAATCACATTTACGGCTAATCTTTTGCAGATTCTTCAATTTTCAGATTCTCATTCTGCAATAAATGATTCTGCACCTCTTGCTATGAGTTTCATTAATAAGACTCTTATATCCCCTTCATTCTTCCAGACATTAACATCATATTTCCACAGAATTAATAGTCCAGAAAAACGTGAGGAACATGCTCATAAGCTAGAGCAGATTCTAGCTTTAGTTACGGAGCAGGATAGTAAAGAGCTTGTGCTCAATTTCATTCACGATACTCGGAAGATCTATTCCAATGACGTTAATCAAACAGAAGATTTAAGCACCTATGAAAGAGAACTGCGTATAGCAATAAAGCACTGGACAGGGCTAAATCAAGTTGAAAAGATTAACTTGTTACACGCGCTCAGAGGAACGACTAAACACCTCTCGGACCTGGCTACTTCTGTTGTAAAATTAAGTTCTTACGTTCATCAAGATAATATGGAATGGATTTGTAAATTTGCTTCTAAGAAAAATGGAGCAATATATTTTAATGAAAAAAGTGTGGACGAACGATTACTACTTTTGAAGAGTGTCGAAGCTATAATATTCATACTGCCTCAGAAAATTTATGAGGAGAAAGTTAAAATTGATTTCAGAAAACTATTTGAAAGGAACCCTAGTAGAAATAATTGTTACGAAAAAGCAGCATTATTTATGATAAAAAATAAAACTGTCATTAAATCCTTAGTGGAAAAGTGCTGCTCTTTTGAGGATGATGTAATAAACAGCCATCACTTTATTGAATACCTATACGATTTGACTAAGGCCCTGGGAAAAATTTATTATACCGATGATGAGCGCCTCCACGACTCTAAGGCAATGGCCTTAATCGATTTAAGTTCATTCGGATTTGAGATGAAATTAAAAAAACTTATCTCACCCTTACTTTATTGCGCATCAATCAAACAACTGAATCGAACTGTAGAAGCTTTAAAAGAAATGTTTCCTTCAGGAGTTAAGGAATGCTCTCTTTTTCAAGCTCCGATTCCTTTAGAAAGGCTTGGTCGTTTACCCATTGTTCTTAAGCAAGCTCTAACTAATTGCCTAGCAAATGCTGATCAAAATGCTAGAGCTCAAGCTGTGGATGAAGTCCTACAAAACGGATACGAAAGCAATTATATAGAAATGGCATTGCGTACATCGCATGAAAAGCAATCTGATTCCTTGTTAGCTCTACAAGATTGGTTTGGTTGGACAAGCTTCATGGGCAAATCCACAGAAATGCGTAAATATTTTATAGAAGTGAATAAAAGTGACTACTTCAACTTACTGAAGATATTATTTACATTTTCAGAAATGACTATTGATGAGCAGAAAGCTAGCTATATATTTCTCGAGTTACTAGATGAGAATATGTCAAAAAACTCCGCCCAACCTTCGAAGAATTCTCTCGCCTGGACAAATCCCGGCATTTGCTATTACAAGGATAGGACGTTTATAAGCTCTCACAAACAACTTATCTTTATCATGGACTGCTTGGATAATATTAAAAAAATGTCCGAAAGCGAACTACAAGACATGTTTATTGATTTACCGTTCTTCTTCTCCAGCACATCTCAGTATACGATAATTGATTTTACAGCACGTTTGGAATTGATTTCTATGTTGGTCGAGATTAAAGAGAGAGCGAGTCGTGCGAAGGTTGTCCTCTTTGTTAAAGATTTGGTCAGTAACTTTGTGTCCAACAAAAGAACGATATGCATAAGCGACTGTATAAAAGTTATTGAAATCATAAGCAAAGTCCCTGAAAATAATTTGAATGAAGTTAACAATACCCTTCAACTAGTTTTGAAGCTTGAAAAAAACGTAACACCTTCTGGAAATGCTAAGCTAGCCATTCTTTTTGCTGAAATGTCTATGGAAGAAAGGAAGTATGCATTCCATATCCTAAAGGCCAGTCGGTATAAATCTACTCAAGAGTGCCTTTGGTTAGCGAAAGCCTTAACTGCAGTACCTTTCAATAAGTTAGAAGCTAATAATTCAAGCCAAATACCGTTTCTTCCGCCGGAAATTGCAACATTAATTTTTAACTTTTGTGATATAGATGATTCCATTTATGACTTTACTTAGTTCTAAGCAAAAACTTCTTTATTCGTCCATTGGTTAACCTACTTCGTTTGATCATTTAAACATCGAGTGGATGTAAGATTTAAAGCTCGATGCAACGATAAGTTGGAGCCCCAAAACAATTGTTAGCCCCCCCTGATAGCTAGAACACTTCATTTATTATATTAGTGCTAAGCTCGACTTTGTACATTTTTTGTTATCGCCTTCGCGAGAGAAGCAAACTATGGCGTAATGAATTTGGAAGGAATGGGTATTTCTACCCCTTCCTTCGAAATTTATTTAGCTGTAGGAAGCTTCTCTCCGAGGGCGATGATAAAAAATGTACAAAGTCGAGCGAAGGTGATGTACGTCATGTTTAAGACTTTAATTTTATCATTTTAAAAATCGCAACAACGGGAAAGTTTAAATTCCTTAGCTTGCGTAATATTGGGGAAAGAGGATAAAAAATGGATCATCCAGAAGACTATGTAAAGCGGATTTTAAAGGCCTTAATCTATATCGAAGACCATATAGAAGAGGAGATTTCGATTGAGGCGCTTGCCAAAGTGTCCTGTCATTCCCCTTTTCATTTCCATCGGATATTTAAGATGGTGGTTGGAGAAAACGTTTATAAATATGTAAGAAGGTTGAGGCTGGAGAAGGCAGCATCAAAACTGCGTTATACTAAACATCCCATCACTGACATTGCAATGGATACACAGTACGATACGCCATCTGCCTTCACAAGGGCATTCAAGCAAGCCAGTGGACATTCTCCGAGAAATTATCGCATACTGTATAAGGAGGTTAATGCGTTGAACAAAAAAATTTCTGAATTACCAAAAATTTTACCCGATAAAATAGAAAAGACAGAGGAACTGGACCTTCTTTTCATTAGAAAATTAGGAGTGTACTCCGAGTCAAGTTTTCAAGCGTGGATGAATATGAAAGTTTTTATCCATGAGAACCATTTGGATACGGCCACGATCCGCTATTTTGGTATTACACACGATGATCCAAATGTGACCCCTGAAGATAAGGTCCGTTATGATGCTTGCATTTTAGCACCGAAAAACATTCAACCTCAGGGTAACGTTGGCAGGCAAATCCTTAAAAGTGGCAAATGTGCTATTTTCACACATCATGGTTCCTATGATGGAATAGACGAAACATATAACAGAATATTTTTTAAATGGCTACCTAACAGCAAATATATTGTCGATGAGACACGTCCCAGATTTGCCGAATATTTTAACACTAATTTTTTATGACAGACCAGAGTAAGCTAATAACGAAAATTTACCTCCCTCTCTCCTAAACATGAGTTTAGGAGTATAGGAGTTTATGTAACACAGGCACCCACCCAATCATCTGATTGGGTGGGTGCCTGTGTTAAAAGGGATCGAGCACTTTAGCAACGTCTCAGACTCATTGATTATTCTCGAACAAGAACTCCACTCGATCAACCAAAACCCCCAGAAGTTATTGTTGTATACGCTCGATTTTACTTGACGTATAGTGCCTAACTTTGTTAATTTGAAGGTATTCTTTCCAAGAATTCCCAATTTCGGGGCAATAGCTCAGTCGGTTAGAGCAGCGGACTCATAACCCGCTGGTCGCTGGTTCAAGTCCAGCTTGCCCCACTTTTTAAATTCCCTTCAGGAGACATGTCCAAGCCTGATTGTTGCGACCTACCAGATTTGGTTAAAACGGCGACACCACTGCTGTGGACCACTGATTGGACCAAATGATCACAGCAAGCCACCGCAAACGGCATCAATTTCACCCATAGTTTCAGTAGCTGACCCAGTTTATTATCTTAAACACAGGGTCATTACCATGAAGCAACTTGAAACAATCAAAAAACGCCCACCAGTAATTGATGTGCGTATCTGTTCAAAGAACATCTTAACTTTCCGGGTCCGTTTTCGTAAAAAAGGCTATCCCGATCAAATCAAATCGATTGCTTTAGATACGTATGCTCGGAAGAACGTACGTGTGGAAAATGACTTTCTGGACGAAGCATTTGATGGAATTGCCATCGCCAAAGCAAATACTGAAAAAAACCTTAAAAATGCTCCGTCAATTTTTGAAAGCCACCTCAACTCTTTCTTTTTACATCCAGGCAATGAATGGATAGGAAGTAAATTGCTATCATTAACTGCTAAGGTAGGTGGTGGAGCAACACCTCGGGGAGGAGAAGAATCCTATAAGATCCTATAAGCTAGAAGGGATCTCACTTATTCGTAGCTTAAATGTTCATGATATGAGTTTCCGTTACAAGAAACTCGCTTTCATTGATGAAGACCAGGCTAACAAATTGTCGAATGTCGAAGTATTACCAGACGATGTTCTTCTTAACATTACTGGAGCTTCTATCGCAAGATGTTGTGTAGTTCCTCAGCAAGTACTACCAGCACGGGTAAATCAACACGTTTCAATCATTCGGCTAATCAGCGATCAATTGGATGCAAAATTCCTTAACTACCTTCTTGTATCCAAATTTTACAAAGATCAGCTGCTTCTGGCGAAGAAAGAGGCTCGACACGCCCAGCGATTACTAAAGCACAGATCCAAGATTTCAAGATATATCACCCTAAGAGTCTTAAGGAACAACGGTTAATTGTTGCTAAACTAGATAAACTCGCAACTGAAACACAACGCCTAGAGTCAATCCAGTCCTCGTAGAAATGAAGAATACGTATCTTCACTTCAGAGAGTTCACTTAATTTTTAACTGTATAAGCCATCGATCTCCTCATCCTTTAATATCCCTTTGATTTTAAAAGAGACATCCATTATAAGAAATATGTGATTTTTGCAGAAAAAATGAGTTATCACCCTTTTATTGCAATTATGAAGGTAATTACACAAAGCCATACTCATTAGTGATTGGCTGCTTAGTTAGTTCATTAAATGGTATTTTAGAAGGAGGAGAAATGCATGTACAAAGTGATCATCGATCATAACCCTAGCCAGTCCGACAATGAAGTCGTAAAAGAAGGGTTGATCAAGTCTTATGAAGCGCAATTTGGCGTGCGGGATAAAGAATTCTCTATCTTCTTAAAAAGCGACTTGGGAAAAGTTTTTGGCGGCATTCAGGCAATGTTTGATTTAGAAGCCATCTATATCGGAGCTTTATGGATTGAGGAAAATCTCAGAAAACAAGGGTATGGTAAAAAATTGTTAGCTGCAGCCGAAAGAGAAGCCATTGAAAATGGATGCAGGTTTTCTTTAGTTGATACTTGGGATTTTCAAGCAGAAGAATTTTATTTAAAGAATGGCTATGAAAAAATAGGGGAACTCAAGAATTATTGGCACGGTCATTCAAAACTTTTCCTTAGGAAAAAATTAAACCCATCAGAGTTTAATTTTTCACCTGCTGAATCATCTCAAACTTCACTGATACATAGATGGTTGCAGCAAGACCATATTAAAGAATGGATTCATGGAACCGGCCTTCAGAATACCCTAAAAGGCTTGGAAAAGTTTTTTCGAAAGGAATCCAGCACTACTTACTGGATTGGTTATCATCAAGATACACCTTTTGCATTTCTGATTACTTCTCCCGAAGGACCTGATGCGATGACCTTGGATTTGTTTATTTGCGATCTTAATTATTTGGGGAAAGGACTTGCGGTGCCGATGATTCGGGACTTCCTGACTAACCAGTTTCCAAACGTAAAAAAAGTGCTGATAGATCCAGAGGTTACGAATGAACGAGCTATCCATGTCTATCAGAAAGCAGGCTTTAAGATAGTTGGAGAGTTTATTGCAAGCTGGCATCCTGTTCCTCATTATCAAATGGAGCTGTACATGAAAGACTTATTGGATCTTAAAAAAGAAATCGGAGCATAGAATGAGCTTAATTATCGCAGAAGATGCAGGAATACAAACAGCTTCGACAAAAGAGCAAATCCGATCGTGCCATAGAGTCATGGGTCAATTGCGTCCTCATTTGATGGAAGAGCAGGCTTTTATCGAACAAGTCCAACGCCAGTTAGTCGAAGGATATCACTTGGTGTACTGCGAAGATAACGGGGATGTGAGGGCGCTTGCGGGATTTAGGTTCTTGGAATTTTTGGCCTGGGGGAAAGTGCTCTATATTGATGATTTAATCACAGACTCTGAGACACGAAGAAACGGTTATGGCGGAAAATTACTAAAGTGGATAATCGAGCAAGGAAAAAAGGCAGGATGTAATCAAGTCCATTTGGATAGTGGACCCCAACGCCATGATGCACATAGGATTTACCTTAACCATGGTTTTAAAATCATGGGGCATCACTTCGCCTTTAATCTACAAGAAAACATATAGACGAATTTAATACGTATGCGTTCAATCTAACCTGACAGCTTAACAGGAGATTATAGGTTTATGACCGAGCTCCGCCAGGACATTTATAAGCATAAAATACTGCTTTTCACAATTTTTATCTCATCTTCAGTAATGGTATGTGGCCTTCCCTTATATACCTTTAAAGTCACATGGGCACCCAAGGTTTCCATCAACTCTTTAGATTGTTCAGACCTCATTAAAGGGATATGAGGGTCTTGATCTCCATTGCTAATGAATACTTTTGTCTCTTCAAAATCCCCTTGATATTTTCCTTTTTCAATTGTATTGCCAATCAATCCCCCAGTAAAGGCAAAGATGCCACCATATTTCACAGCAAATCTCGTTGAAACCTCTAAAGCTAAGCAAGCTCCTTGTGAAAAACCTCCAAAAAAAATTTGGTTTTTGGGAATATGCTTTGCTACTTGATCGAGCAAGTCTTTGATAGCTTTAATAGATATAGAAAGATAAGGCTCATTTAATTTCTCTTCTTCTATATAACTGTGTGGATACCAAGTATTACCGGTTGCCTGCGGTGCAGCTACATAAAAATCATGATCACAAATTCTATCCGCTAAGCTTAAAATACTGCGAGCAGTTCCACCTCGACCATGGATCAAAATTAAAGCTTTAGAAGCTTTTGTCACAAGAGGACCCTGATGTAAGACTTCAGAAATAGCGTTCAATCAAAGTACCTATTTATATCTAATTGAATAGGAGAGAGTTTTTTTTCAATTTGAGCTCTACTTTGTTCTTGCCAAAGAGGTAATTTAAGAGATTCACCCAAACGTTCCAGAGGCTCATCGACAGTAAATCCTGGAGGAACAGTTGCTATTTCAAAAAGCACGCTTCCTGGTTCTCGAAAATAAATGGAATGAAAGTATTGCCTGTCTAAAACAGGAGTAACATTAAGACCAACCTTCAAAAGTTTTTCACGTGCCTCTAATTGGGTATTATCATTAGCTGTAGCAAAAGCCACGTGATGTATTGTCCCATATCCACCTAATCCTATTAGTGTGTCAGGATTGCAAAGAACGTCAACAAAATCTCCTGGTTTACCGCTAGCAGAATATCGAAAACGGTTATCCTTCTCAGCAATTAACGTATGATCCATTTGTCCTACTAATAAGCCTGCTGTTTTTTCATAACATTCTTCAGACAGAGTTATGCCATAAAATCCTTTGATAGCAAACTCTGGAGGAATGTGGCCATAAGTAAAGCCAGGCCTTTCATCTTTATTAGAAACTAGCTCTAAACCTAATCCATCGTGGTCTTCAAAATAAACGAATAGTTCGTCAAACCGCTGCTGGGGTCCTTCATGAGCAATGCTGAATTTGTCTAACCGATTGATCCAGTAATCCATGGCATTTTCAGGAATAGAAAAGGAAGTCACTGTCAACTGTCCTTTCCCTTTTCTTCCTTGAGGAATACCAGAATAAGGAAAAAAAGTAAGAATTGTTCCAGGTGAACCCTTTTCATTACCATAATACAAATGGTAGACGTCAGGTGCATCAAAATTGATCGTTTTTTTTACTAACCTTAAGCCCAAAATGCCTGCATAAAAGTCGATATTCTTTTGTGCATCAGATGCCAAAGCTGTAATGTGATGTAGTCCTGTAATTAGCTTGTTCATATTTTTATGAATATTGACTTCGTGATTGTTGCCTAACATTTCTTGTCTTATGACCTTTTCCATGAATGTCTTCAACTAAAAGATCAAACAAGATAAAAAAGAGGAGCTTACACACTCATAACTCACCTGATTGCTGGTTCAAGTCCAGCTTGACCCCACTTTTCAGGGATATTCCTGGCGGACGCCTTCAAAAGGAAGAATCCCTTGGATACCTTGGTGCGGGAGGTAAAAGAAGAAACAGGGCTAGATGGCATTAATGAATTCATTCCTTCACAATAGCCCTTACAGATATACGTATTCCTTTTTTTGACGACAGTGTATTTTCTCAATCTTCCGCTGTAATTTTTCGAAACCTTTTCAACCAATTTTAAGCAGTGAACATATAAATCTTAGCTGGTTTAGTCCCTTAGAGGCTTCTCAAAAGTTAAAAACCAATATCTAATTGAATTTATCGAAAAATTAACCATATTGGTCCAGTAGCTATAACTTCCCATTGACTACACTAACTGTTCCAGGACTTTCTCATACCTCACAATTTTGGAAGGAAGAAATCTATGATCTATTTCTTTCTCATCATCCAATTGCATTTTATTTTTATTCATGGCTCCATGATTGGATAGATACCCCCCCCATTAACCAGGGGCCTATGAGAGTAGATATTGATGGTTTTTCCAATTACAGCTTCAAGCTAGAAAACCACCGTCGACGGTAAGTGTTGTTCCTGTGATATATGAAGCTTCCTGACTTGCAAGAAACGCAACTGCTGAGGCTATCTCTTCTGGCTTACCATACCGCCCTAAAGCAACACTCTTTTTCACATTTTCAGCGTATTCTGTGTTATCAGGATTCATATCTGTATCAATAGGTCCTGGTTGTACAAGATTTACTGTAATGTTTTTAGAACCAAGGTCTCTTGCCCAGCCATGCGTATACCCTACTAGGGCGGCTTTAGTAGCCGCATAATCTGCACCTCCAGAGGCAGTCAAACGTTCTCCATTAATAGACCCAATAATAATGATGCGTCCTCCTTCTTTCATAAAAGGAATTGCAGCACGTGTAGCTGTGAACACTCCTCCTACATTAACTGCCATTTGTCGTGTGATTCCATCAATATCAAGATGAATATCGTCAATGGCACCTCCTATATAGATTCCTGCATTATTTACAAGAATATCGATCCTTCCAAAGTGTTCACCTACTTTTTGAACAAGTTTTTCGACCTGTGAAGAAATGGCCTGATCTGCTTGTAAGGCTATAGCTTGAATCCCTTCATTTTCGAGTGATTTTACTAATGAGGTTGCTTTGTCCTTTGATTCAGCAAAACTAATTGCTACATGACATCCTTCTTTAGCAAATCGCTTTGCAATAGCTGCGCCTATTCCTCTAGAGCCTCCTGTAATGAGAGCCACTTTATCTTGAAATCTTTTTTCCATTCTATATCTCCTTGAGCTATTGCGTTTTTTTGTATCTTATTGATAAGTGAATGATAGCACGGATTCGATAAACTGGCCCAATCAAAAGTTCTGAAAGCGTCCACCGCGTCCACTTTTTAAATTCCCTTTAGGAGATATGTCCGAGCCCGATTGTGTGACTAACAGATGTGGATAAAACGGCGAATCCACTGCCCTGGACCACTTGGTGGACCAAATAATCACAGCAAGCCACAGCAAAAGGCATAAATTTCACCCACAGCTCGTGATTCAAAGTCTACTCCGTGAATAAGGAAGACTTTCGATCGAGAGATTGTGAAATATCAGGATACAAAATGAATTGGGTATGATTTTTTAACAAATACTAAAAGTGTTCCACCCACTGTTATCCAAGTTTTAAAGTCGAGCTTTTGCGTTTTGCAAAGGTTAGGCCTTTATGGAATATCCAAGCACCGGGTGTCACTACATTTCCAATGATGTTTGAGTGAGTCCGAAACTTTAGAGTTGTCTGCAAGCTCAAAGTTAAATAGCTTAATGGTTGTGCAACCACCCCCGCGATAAGAACATTTTTATTTTTATTGTTTCTGACAGAGTCATCGGTCAGGAACTCAATTTCAACTTCGCTTCCGGAAATGTCCTTCACATAGGCTTCTGTAGCAGGATCATCTAAATCCTTAAAAACATGATTGAAGCCTGCTTCTCGAAGGTAACTTTGAATATTCTTTTTTGACACTTCCGGAATTTTCCTTGGGATAAGAGAATCGATATCTCTGGTTCCAACTGGAAGGTTTCTCAGTTTTGGATCGCTTAAGTAAAGTTTGTAGATAAAAAGAGCAAAACCACCTCCAATGACGACAAAATCTCGCCATGGACCAATAGATTCTAAAAATTCTGAAATGATTTTGTCTTCTGGGTTAGATGTCATATCGATTTACCGCTTTTATAAATACGCTTAAGCTGTGGAAGACGTTCTGCCATAAATTCTGCTTGTTCTTGTCCACGTAAAGGAAAGTGAGATAAGTCCAAAAAAGTCAAAATGGAAGGAGAGACATTGATCTCTAGTTTTGAGTCACAAGTATTTTTAAGCAAGCTTTTGTAGTAAGGCTCTATAAGCAAGACTTCATAGCCTCTTTCTTGAGGTTCTAATAGTAGCTTTTTCTCAAGTTGTGGTCTAATCAAAGGATCAAGCATGTATAGTTCAAGAGTATTTAAGTTGGTGTTTTTATATCCATGTGCTTCAGCAGCAGAATGAAGAGCCAATGCTACCTTATTGCTTAGATCAGACTTTTTGATCGTTTCTAAAAGCTCTGCTTTATCTTGGAATCCTGAACGATAGGTTCTCATCTTGCATTTTTTTACGATGCTGTAATATTCTAACCAGCTTTCAAGAAGGTGTTTGGGCTATAGCTCCTTCGAGGCAACCGTCTTGTGATAATAAGTGAAATAAATAACCCCTAAGGCTTTATCGAGCTGAACTGTTGCAACCCAATAGTCTTTAAGGATTTCAAAAAAGTTTCGATTTACCTCAAGCTACTGGCGCTTATTTTCTATAAGTCGATCAATGCCTAGTCCCATGACATTGTATAACCCTTCAGATGAATTCATAATTTCATTTTGCAAAGGGATTATCTTATTTCGATAATCATTGATCATTGCTAAATCACTCATTAGGAGTTTATGTGCTTCTCTTACTTCTGAAAGAATGCGTATTTCTAAAGTTTCATATCGGTCTTGAGCTTGTCTAAGTTGAGCAAAAATACGCATACGTGCTGCCTATCCGAAATTGAAAATCGGAATTTCTCCCGATAATCCAAAACCAACTAAATTCAAACCATCCGGATCTCGTTCACCTGTAACGCCTGCCTTTAGGTTTGTATATGTCGACCAGTCCTTAAGTCCTAGCATTCTACGTAAACGTATGACTCCAAATCGTGCTTCTTGTAAATCCATTCTCTCGGCTAAGGCTATAAATTCTGAAGCACAAACGTTATATCCTTCATAGTCAATATCTTGAGGAATTTCTGGTAAAATAAAGCAAACTTCTTCAGTAAGACCTAGAAGCCTATTTAATTTCTCACTGAGGCGAATAATTGTTGTCTGTTCTTTTGCAATTTCCAATTTAGCTTCTAAAAATTTTGCTTAGGCTTGTTGAAAATCGAGGTGATTCACATTTCCAATTTTTTTTGCCTTGAAACTATTTAACCATGAATACTTGTTAACTCAACAATTGGTCTAATATACTTAAGTTGTAATCCAGGTTGAAAGAGAGATAATATGGTTTTCTGGCGTTCTAAAAGTCCATGTAAAACTTCTTGAGGAGGTTGGGGTTCTTTTGTTAGTGTTCGTTGATGCGGAGAAAATGTAACACGCACTGCAGCGCCCAATTCCAGCCATTCTGGGGCTAGATAGTCGCCAAGTCTACAATCTTCCATACATCGTTTGTAGCCGCTTCCCCAGACTTCCATAAGTTGTAACTCATGAAATACGCGTGCAATCACGCGATTGCGTACTCGACTTATCCTTCGAAAGCCTTTTGCATGCCGGCGATCACAGTTTTCTTACCAAATCCGATTGGCATCATTGAGCGATTTTTATCCCATGGGTGCCGATACCCCTTTAAAACATACCTCTTAGGGGTTGGATGAAAGGTTGACAGTGGAAAACTTAAAAGGTGATTTCGATAGAGCGAGGCGCAGCTTTAAAGAGGACTTGGGTTTACCGAAAAACATCCATCCAATATACAGCGAAAGGCAAAATTCCAGCGTCTTTGCTAGACTCATAATGACGTAATATGTTATTATGCAATTATGGAGGTCTTATATGAAAAGAACAACTGTTATGCTGCCAGAGGATCTTAAAAAGATGGCTGAAAGGGAAGCTTTGCGTCAAGGTGCTTCTCTAGGAGAGATTATTCGAACAGCTTTGAAAGCTTTACTTCAGCCTATAAAAATGGAAAACTATAAAAAGGATTCTTTATTTTCTAATGATCTCGTCTATAAAGGGCCAGTAGAAAAGGATATCAGTCGTAATCATGATGAATATCTTTATTGATACGGGCGCATTTCTTTCGCGCCATCTTGAAAATGATCAATTTCATAAAGTATCAGTAAAAACGTGGAAAGAGCTGGAAAAGGCAAACCATGTTTTTTACACAAGTAATTTTATTGTGAATGAAACACTCACTCTTATAGCAAGAAGAGCCGGGGGTAAATTTGCAGTACAAGTGGCAAATCATCTTTATCAATCCAAAGTACTCAATATTTTAAGACCTGCCGAGGATGAAGAAAAAGAAGCCATCAAACTTATGGGAAAATTTTACGATCATCAAATTGGTTTTACTGATTGTCTTTCATCTGTTCTCATGCAGAAGCATAGAATTCCAAGCATTTTTACATTTGATCAACACTTTCTTTTGTGGAAATTTAACATACACCCACGTTGAGGGCTAGCTGGTCTTTGAGAAAATGAATACATATGTGGTATAAGCAAGATAAGACGCGCCCTCTATTGACATTGAAAATGAATTTGTTGCTGTTAGTGATCTAAACAATCTTGTAAAAGCTGCATTAATCCAAAGTGAAGATGACAGTGTAGTTTCAGAAGGTGGAACAGGAAGGGGAATAGTTTATTACTAAACACGCCACCAATCGCGCGATAAAGGCTTTATATATGAAACGCGACAAGAAAAATTTGTTCTGGAAAAGGCGGTAAATCTCAATCCCTTAACCCTTTTTGGCAAAGACTTAAACGACACCCCCTTTCACTTTGGAGGTTTTGCCGAAAACGTAATGACCAGCCGTTTTTTGTTACGACAATTCTCTGTTATGCCTCTAAGCACAAAGAAATCACTCCCATCCCTAGCACAGATATAATTGCCACAACAGTAGATACTTTAATTATTAACCCTACACGAATATTTCAGTATGCATCAATTTATTATTTTCTTCTTGGCACTTCTCCCAGCTCTTTTTTATGCTGGAGAGCCACAGGTTTCCAGCGCGAGCGATATCTTAAATTCAGCTTCCACGCCACTGTCAGTGCAATATGGCGCTCCACAGACTAACGTTTTTGGTGTAAATGTAATCAACGGAGATTACAATTATTCCACCGTTGATTTCGATCTTCCTGGCGCGGATCTTCTAATTCTTCAGAGAACCTATAGCAGTTCAAATCTTCAAATGAGGGCCTTTCTTCATAGCTGGACACATAATCTCTCGGGAATGACAAGAAATTACGTATCAGGCGACGATCTACATGTGATTGCTTCAGGGTCTCTTACGGGTGAACTACCATTCAAAAAACGCACTAAAAACAAAAGAATAGGACATAATTTATCTATTCACAGCAAAATCCTTGGTAAAGGTGTGACCAACTGCGGTCAAGGAGAAATTTCGTAATGAAGGAACATTTATTAACGGAAGAAGGTATTCTGGCCACGCTTTAGATAGAATGCAAGATCGTGGAATTATGCCATCAGTAATTGAGAATACAATTAGTGTAGGGAAGTGCTTTAAAAGTTCTGGAGGTGTTTCTAAATATTTTGATCAAGAAAATAAAGTTTTAGTGTACGTTGGTGAGCATAATCAAATTATAACAGTTTATCCGGGAAGCAAGTAAAAATATGAAAAGTTTAAGTGAGTACGATATTCGCCAATTAACACTAATGCTTGAAGGTATAATTTCATTTGAAAACAACTATGTTGAGTTAAATTCTTTAATTGGCACTTTAGAATTTTGTATTGGAGTCATATAACGAAGAATGGGATCAAAATTTTTCTAATGAAGTTGGAGAATTAGAATTCATAAATGCAATTGAAATTAATAATGAAAATGGAGAAGAATACTGTGATATAAGTCCCAAAGAAAAAGAAAAAAAAATAAAAGCAGTCATAATAAATTTAAAAAAACTTATAAAAAATAAACTTGATTAAATAAGTCTAAAAACCAAATTTTCGTAAAGCTTTTTAAAAACATTTGGATAAATTCCTGCAGTATAAAGATATTGTTGAGATTTCCATTGCGGGTTATCAAACCCAAATGGAGGACCAAAAATATTTTTACGAGGAAACCACCCTAGCCGCCCAAAGGACTGGCTAATGCAAGAGGTATTATAAATCTGACTACTGAAGCCAGTGCTAAGGTAAAGAGTTGGACTATTGCCAAAAATGGTTGCTATATTGCAACCGTCGATATGGGGAGAATCGTAGGACTAAAAAATAGTAAAAAAGCTACAAACCTTATACAAGTTGTTTTAAACAACAATGTACTTCGCACATCATACCCAAAGTAACCACTTTTAAATAGGTTTTTAATGATTATTATTGATTTTGATGCCTCTGCCACAGCACTAACTGGCTACAAAGATGTTGATAAGTTGCAGACTTCTCTTTTTACATCAACAGTTTTTATTATGCCTGTTCGATTCCAAGCAAATGGTATTGAGTTATTTGGATTTGAAGATGATCCTTGGTCTGAAGCTCCTGTAATGTGCCTGGCTACTGAAGTCGTTGAGATTGTCAAAGAGTTAAAGTCTACAATAAAGGAAAATTACATAATTATAGAAGGGCCTGGTGATATTGAATTTACGATGATCGATAATGAAAATGTAAAAATCGATTTTTATGAAGGCTCCGAGCATATAATTACAACTGTCAAATATGATGAACTTTTGGAGGCATTGCTTAAATATTCGAAAAAACTTCGAAAGTTTTTATGGGAAAGAGTTCCTGAACTTAATGATCATCCTTATTGGGGTCCTTGGTTGAGGGGTGAACGCGATTAAAACTAAAAAAATCTTTTTGGATTACTGTAACCACATTTCATGCACAGTCGGTAGACGAGTTAGAGGATGGGGGAATAATTTAGATCTAAAGGTGCTTTTTGCAGGTGAAGGTTCAATCCCAATTGCAATTGAACTTGGTAGCCAAAATTATTCTCCCCTTCTTTCAAGCCAAGGCCACATAGTAGGCCTTGTTGAAATCGACACCGGAAAACTTGCTGATAGAAATTACCTGACTGTGTTGTGCGAAGATCTAACTTCGAATCCCCTCTCTCCTTGGCGTTTTTGCGGTAAACGTCATGAAACTTGCAAACTTGGGCTATATTTAAATCACGGATTTAAGATCATTGGACATCATTTTGCATTAGATTTTAAAGAGTTAACTTAATCAATGAACCTGATGAAAAATTTAACCCAGCCCATTATCCGTTCTCTTCGGCAAGAAGATATCAAAGTTCTTGCTGATCTATACTTCCCTTGGACTTCCCATAAAGAAACATTTGAAAAATGGTCTCGAAATTTAAAGGAACAAGATGAAGGCATCAGGCTGTCATGCATTGTCGAATATCAAAATAAGATAGCTGGCTATGGGAACCTACTAAGATATTCTGAATATCCTCTTTTTAGAGACAAGAAGATCCCTGAGATTAATGATGTATGGATTTACGATCAGTATCGTAAAAAAGGCTTTGGAACATGCCTTATCAATCATTTTGAGAAATTAGCTCAAGGAGAGCATTACACTCAAATTGGAATAGGAGTCGGTTTATATCAAGATTATGGTGCAGCTCAAAAACTCTACTTTGAATTAGGCTATAAACCTGATGGTCGAGGAGTTACCTATAAAGGTAAAACGGGTATACCTGGAGAAAGCTACCCTTTAGATGATGATTTAATCCTTTGGCTCGTCAAATCACTCCCGAGAGAACAATGATTCAATTCGTCTTGTGACTTATTTTCTTCTCAGTGACTCCCCATCCAACAAAGTTTTATTAGTTAATCATTGCACTTATTTAATTCTGTATGCATTATTATTTTTTATAAAATTACTAGTCAACGCTTGAATTTAATATGAATCAATAAAAGGTGCTCCTAAATGGAAATCGGCATTAGCGCACACAATCAATCATCGCCTCAAGCTAAAATTGCCCTATTTCGCTCTTTTTTTCGTGGTCGTGAAGAAGTATATCCTAAACGATTTGAAAACAAAAATACCGGTAAATCCGGTTATGTTTTTGCTTGCGGTAATGAATGGGTTCGGGGCATTTGCGAGAAACCAAAAATTAAATGTTCTGACTGTAAACACCGTCGCTTACTCCCCATCACTGACCTTGTCGTCCGTTGGCATCTTTCTGGCCTGGATAACTGCGGCAAAGATTTCGTTATGGGTATCTACCCAATGCTGTTAGATGAAACATGTTTCTTTCTAGCAACAGACTTTGACAAAGCAAGTTGGACAGAAGATGCTACCGCATTCCTCAAAACCTGTCATCAGATGGGCTTGCCGGCAGCATTAGAGCGATCCCGTTCTGGTAAAGGAGCCCACGTCTGGCTGTTCTTTTCTGAAGCCATAGGAGTTGGATTAGCACGCAAACTTGGATGCCACATCCTAACAGAGACGATGGAACGCAGGCCTGATATTGGCCTAGATTCATATGACAGGCTGTTTCCAAATCAGGACACCTTGCCAAAGGGAGGATTGGGGAATTTAATTGCTTTACCGCTACAGAAAAAAGCCCGTGTTTTAGGCAACAGTGTATTTGTCGATGAAAATTTGATGGCTTATGAAGATCAATGGATATTTCTATCAAACCTTCATAAAATTAGTCGCTTAGAGGTTGAAAATATCGTTGCAAAAGCTGAAGCAAAAGGGCGTGTTGTGGGGGTCCGTCTGGATATAGCTGATGAGGATCAAAATACTCCATGGAATCTCCCACCTTCACGTCGGAGTTCAACTCCTCCAATTGGGAATTTGCCGAAAAGTTTAGAGTTGGTGCTTGGAAATCAAATCTACATTGCCAAAGAGTCATTATCTCCGGGACTTCGAAATCAATTGATTCGCCTCGCGGCATTTCAAAATCCTGAATTTTACAAAGCTCAAGCGATGAGATTTCCAACTTACGAGATACCTCGGGTTATTGCCTGCGCTGAAGATCACCCTAATCATATTGCCCTACCGCGAGGATGTTTTGAAGACGTTTGTTGTCTGCTTTCTGATCTAAACATTAAAATGATTTTGCGAGAAGAACTCTGCATAGGACAACCATTAAACGCGAGCTTTCAAGGTCAATTACGACATGAACAGCAAGCTGCTGCTGAAGCACTACTTACTCACGACATCGGTGTATTATCTGCAACTACAGCCTTTGGTAAGACTGTCATTGCTGCATGGTTGATTGCTCAACGTCAGGTCAATACATTAATTTTAGTGCATCGCAAGCAACTTCAAGAACAATGGATCGAGCGTCTTTCAACCTTTTTGGATGTTCCTGTAAACATGATTGGTCGAATAGGCGGGGGACGGAAAAAACCAAAAGGTTTATTAGACGTGGCTCTCATTCAAAGCCTTGTACGCAAAGGTGTTGTGGATAATGTTGTTGGGGAATATGGCAATTTAATTATTGATGAATGTCACCATTTACCAGCACAGAGTTTTGAACAGGTCACACGTCAAGCAAAAGCAAAATACATAACCGGATTAACAGCTACTCTGAGACGAAAAGATGGTCATCATCCCATTATTACAATGCAATGCGGTCCCGTACGCTATAGCGTCAATGCCAAAGAACAGGCTGCAGCACGCCCCTTTGAACATACGGTTTTAGTACGCCCTACTGCATTCATTCCTCTCAAGCCAGCTAATGATGATGCACGCCTCCAGTTTAACGATCTGTATGATGAGCTGGTTCACGATAAAGTACGCAACCAATTAATTTGTGAAGAGGTTCTGAAAGCAGTCCAAAATGGACGGTCGCCGGTTATATTGACAGAGCGAAATGAACATCTAGATTTGTTGTCTCATCAACTTGCTCCCCATATTCGAAACTTAATTGTACTTCGGGGAGGTATGAGAACCAAAGAAATAACTCAAATCAGCAGCCGCTTAGCAACTATCCCTGAAAATGAAGAACGCGTTTTGCTTGCAACAGGGCGATATATCGGCGAAGGGTTTGATGATGCCAGATTGGATACCTTGTTTCTTACCCTTCCGATTTCATGGCAAGGAACCATTGCACAATATGTTGGCAGGCTACATCGTTTATATGATCGTAAAAAAGAGGTGCAAGTCTACGATTATGCCGACCTTAATGTGCCCATATTAGAACGAATGTTCAACAAGCGTTGCCGAGGTTATGAAGCTGTAGGATATAAAATCTTACTTCCTGCCAGTGCCACGCCTGGATGGCCGACCCAAGCACCACTCCCAGTTGATCCAGCTTGGAAGAGCGACTATGCAGCAAGTATCAAGCGTTTGATTTGCGATGGTGTGGATATGCCACTTGCCCACCTCTTTGTTAAAGTGGCTTCTGTTATGCCTACTGATGCAGAAGGCGTCGATCGAGCTCGAAGTGCCACTGAAGCATTTCTTTATCGTCGCCTTGAAACTTTACCTCTGACCTCAGGAAGATTTCATCTTAATGCTCTATTGTCGATCCCATTTGATGTTTCAAGTCAAATGGAGGTTGATTTACTTTGTGCCGATGCACGTCTTGCAATTGAGCTCGATGGTGCACAGCATCTAACTGATGCAAATGCCTATCGCCGGGATAGACGTAAAGATGCTTTACTCCAACAGAATGGTTATTTGGTCCTAAGATTCTTAAGCGAAGATGTTGGTAAGCATCTTGATGATGTTTTGGATTCAATTCTTCGCGCCTTGACACATCAAAGCGCAATGCTAGAAGATAGTAAAACCTGAGGGGAAATATTAAGTATAAATCTGCTTATAAGTTTTTTGCCTAGCACTACCAACCAGATGTTCAAGGGGTATTTGTTGACATTTTCTTGTATTAAATTGGAAAAACGTTTTTTTGAAATCCTTTTTTTCATTGCTATAAGAACCGAAGACTACTGAAATAATTGCCATACAGTCGCTCGCCCCTTCCCTTTGGGAACTAATAATTGTCTACCCCGCAAAAGAGCAAGATCATATCGCAAAGTACGCTCAGGGATTGATTCAGAAAGAAGTTTAAAAATCTCGCGGAATGATAGTTGTACTCCAGGTTGAAAGAGAGATAATAGGGTTTTCTGGCGTTCCAAAAGTTCATGTAGGACTTCTTGAGGAGGTTGGGGGTCTTTTGTTTGTGTTCGTTGATGCGGAGAAAATGTAACACGCACTGCAGCACCCAATTCCAGCCATTCTGGGGCCAGATAGTCGCCAAGTCTACAATCTTCCATACATCGTTTGTAGCCGCTTCCCCAAACTTCCATAAGTTGTAACTCATGAAATACGCGTGCAATCACGCGATTGCGTACTCGACTTACCCCTGCCTTTAGATCTTCCATAGTAAATCCAAATGGGAGCATTCCTGGATTTTGAATTTCTAAACGATTATCAAAAATAGCAATCTGAATATGTGCGCCTTTTATTGAGTAATCATTATGGACAAGAGCGTTAATCAAAACTTCACGGATAGCTACACGTGGATATTCCGGAATATCCTTGCGACGAATACCCTCAATCTGAGCTGCTAATCTTGTATTACGAGCTATAAATTTAGGGACAGATTCAACAGCATCTAAAATGGTCCCTTCTAATTCATAGCGGTCTAAGATATTTGCCTTATTGTTTCCTATAAATCTACCACAGCTTACTCGTGCATCTGGAAAGGATTGCTGTAATTCGGAAGGTCTACCAAACAAAATAAGTCCGCCTATTGAAGGAACTAAATTCCTGGCATGAGGAACTAGAATACCTAAAGATTGAAGTTTGTCTTTATTAATTTCTTTGCCACGACTTTTGAAAATTTGTTCGATTTTTTCCAAATCCAAGCTCTCTTTTGTCAAATCCGGCAAAGGCTGTTGATCAAAAGAAAGAGATAAAACAGACCGTTGAAGTTCAGATATAAGCTCGGCTCCTGCGGGACGGCTTGTCGATCCTAATCGAACATAGACGCCTTTGGGCATGCCTTCCTTTTTAAAGTAAAAAGGGCCTTTCCAGTGCGCAACTTTTATTATTAAAAGATCTTTTTCTTCAAGGGTAGCCACTTCAAGTTCTGGAAGAAGAAATGGATGAATACTGTCTGCAATTGCATTTGCAAGCCTTTCTTCTTCTTTAAAAATATTTTGCACACCAGTGATTATTCCTGGAGGAGAGCAACCAATAATGATGATCCCTCCTGCAGTATTTGCGAAAGCAATTATAGTTTTAAGAACAGGAAGTAAGGACGAAAGATCCCTTTTAAACTCCAAAGTCTTTGATTCTGGCTGTTTAATCAGCATCTCAATTTCCATAATCCTTCCTATTTTTCTCATATTTTACCTAACCCGGCAAAATCCGGCAAGAATTTTGCATGATTTTGCCGGATTAGAAGGTTGAGATAAATGAAATGAATGAGAAGCAAGAGTCGTTGCACTGGCGGTGCAGCTGTCATTGCTACATGGTTGATTGCACAATGTCAGGTCAATACCTTAATTTTAGTGCATCGCAAGCAACTTCAAGAACTTAGTGCTCTAAGGATAAACGGATAAAATTTACATTTAGCCAAGCGGAATTTTTGGAGTTTTATCAAAATGGCCGAGAGTTTATCTTTAAGCTGGTAATTTTATGTTTTTCTTTTGTTGGATCGACTGAGAGCACTTACTTTTTCCCTGTCAATACTTCGTTTTCTTCCGGATTTAATCCCGTTGCACTTCGCTTCAATACGACCTTCACTGGTTCTTTCAAGGATGCGATGGCGCTCTGCCTTAGCCACAGCGGAAAGGATAGTGACAACCATTTTATCCATAGCCCCTTCCGTGCTAATACCATCATCGAGAAAGCGAATATAAATGCCCCTTTCATCAAAGTAGACATCGTATTTCAGAAAAATAGGCATTCGAAAATTGAGGAAAAATTTCAGTAGACCGAATTCAGAGAATGTTGTAAATTGTTCGGTGTGGGCCGAACAGTCCGAACTATAAGCTATGGAACGACAATGGATTTAGAAAAAGTTTTGGATAAATTTGGACTCTATTTTGATGGAGTAGGGCTAAGCAAAACCTATGGTCGTATGTTTGGATTTTTTGTGACTGCTACCAAACCTATTTCAATGGGACAGTTGGTTGAGAAGTTACAAATTAGTAAAAGTACTGCAAGCGTAGAACTAAGAAGGCTTTTGACATTGGGGGTCATCGAAAAGGTATTAGTACCCGAAGAGCGCGCAGATTTCTACCAATTAAAAAAAGATATTTGGAACCTAAATCTTCATCAAAAAGTACAAGATGTTAAAAAATTACGTTCTATCATAGAAGAAATCCCCACTAAAGAGATGGAAAGTTTAGTGCAGCTTAAAGAAATGGCCCATTACTGCGCTTTTTTAGAAAAAGAATTGAAAATTCTTATCAAAAAATATGCAAAATTTTAAAGGAGAAAAAATAAATGCATGCACTTAACCCGGGCTTACGCAATTGGCAAGAAGAATTTATATCATATAAGTCAGTTGCTGATATCACTTTATCCGGCACATTAACATCCCCTGATTCTAAAGGACTTTTTCCCGCAGTAATTTTAATTGCAGGTGCAGGACAAAGTTGTCGTGATGCAGAATTTTTTGGCCATAAGCCATTTCAAGTCTTAGCAGAATATTTATCCTCAAGAGGAATTGCGGTACTTCGTTTCGATAAACGCGGATGCGGAGAATCCACCGGAAATTTTAACATGGCAACAACCGCAGACTTTTCCGACGATGTTCTTGCTGGGGTCGAGTTTCTTAAATCTCATAAGGAAGTCAATCCAAAACAAATCGGATTAATTGGATGGAGTGAAGGTGGAATTATAGCTCCAATGACGGCTGCAAGGTCGCAAGATATTGCTTTCGCTGTTTTAATGGCTGCATGTGCCGTTTCAGGAGAAGAGTTTATGTACGGTTGGAATGAATCCGTTCAAAGAGCTAAAGGAGCTTCGAAACAAGCCATTGAAAAAGACTATCAGCATAAAAAAATGCTATTCGATGTTTTAAAAAATGAAGATGATTTAGACATCGCTGCAAAACAATTACGCGAAATTATGATCAAGTATTCTCATTCAAAGCAAGAACTCACTTGTGAAGATTCTAAAGCAGTAGATGTGGAACTTGGCTATCTTAATACACCTTGGTTTCGTTACTTTCTTTCTTACGATCCGTCTATAGCCTTGAAACAATTAAAAATTCCGCTACTAGCACTTAATGGCGAGCTAGATCAACAGGTCATTTCTAAACAAAACCTTTCGGTCATCGGTAAAGCATTAGAGGAAGGCGGGAATAAGGATTATAAATTAATCGAGCTGCCAAAACTGAACCATTTATTTCAAACATGTCATAATGGATCTTTCTTGGAATATGCACAAATTAAAGAGACAATTGCTCCACATGCGTTAAATCTAATTGCAGAATGGATTTTAGAAAGAACGACCAGATAGAGAAAAGGCCTCATATCAAGGTGACAAACACTGAGTAGTGTAGAATAAGCCTTGAGCAGTTTTAAAAGCACTTTTAAAAATAAATTTGTATAGGAAATGTTATGAGCGAAATTAATTATTTATCGGCGACAAAAATTATTGCCGGCATTAAAGATCGTAAGTTCAGTGCTGTTGAAGTTGCAAAAGCGCATTTAAAACGCATTGCAGAAGTAAACCCTTCTCTCAATGCCATTATTCAACAAGTCTCCCCAGAAGATGTCTTGCTCCAGGCTTCTCTGGCTGATGAAAATGTGAATGCAAAAAAACCACTGGGAAAGCTACATGGACTTCCCATAACTATTAAAGACTCCTTTAATGTCAAAGGCATGACTTGTTCTGCGGGCTCTATTGGATTGGCAAAGACGGCTTCTGAGGATGCTACGGCTGTAGCAAGATTACGTGCAGAAGGAGCCATTATTCTAGGTTTAACAAATGTACCCGAATTTTTGCTAGCAGCCGAAAGTGACAATCTATTGTATGGCAAAAGTAATAACCCCCATAATTTAAATTATACATGTGGAGGTAGCTCTGGAGGCGAAGCCGCCATTATTTCTGCGGGAGGCTCTGCACTGGGGTTAGGATCAGATGCTGGTGGCAGTATTCGCATACCAGCTCACTATTGCGGTATAGTAGGTTTTAAACCAACGCGCGGACTTGTTCCGATGACAGGAAGTGTTTTAGGAAACTCTCCTGGAATCTTTGGATCGGTAGTTGCCAATGGCCCTTTGGCGCGTTGTGTTGACGATCTATTTTTAGGGCTATCAATAATTGCAGGACCTGATGGCTTAGACTATCGAGTCCCTCCTGTAACATTGAAAGACCCTCTCGACGTGGATTTAAAGCATTTGCGCATTGCATATTATTTCAATGATGGCATTTCATGTCCTACAGAAGAAACACTGGATACTATTGGAGAGACGTTGAAAGCTATAAGGCCGCACGTAAAGAGCATTGAAGAAAAGCTTCCTCCCGCTATAAATCAAACGATGAAATTAGTTTGGGAAACAATTTTCTTGGGTGGAGACGAAGGTGCTGGGTTAATGGGGTATTTACAGTTTATAGGAGTGGATAAACCATCGTCACTGGTTCAAACCTTTCTCTCAATTGCCAAGAAAAGCAAAATATCTACAACAGAGCTACGTATGCGTCTCATGGAAATCGATCAATTTCATTACGACATGCTGACATTTTTTACGAATTACGATGTTATAATTTGCCCTGTCAGTGCAACTCCTGCAAAGTTACACGGTACTGCCTTCGAAGCTATTGCCGATTTTTCTTACACAATGAGTTACAATCTTTTGGGAGCCCCTGCTTTATCAATTCCTTTTGGTATATCAAAGGAAGGCTTTTCTATCGGCGTACAAATTATTGCTTCTCCATGGCGCGATGAAATCGCTTTAGCAGTCGGAAGAAAACTTGAGAGTCTTAGGCAATAGACACATTCCTAAAACAGTTTGTTATCAACATTTTCCAAACATGGAAAAAGAAGAAATCTCCTTTTTTGAGCATGGCTAAAATGGATAATGTCATTCGCATCGGCAATACAATTCACCGCAAGACGGGTATATGGGCACAACAGATTCATAAGTTCCTTCGATATCTTCACGATCAGGGATTTCATTCTGTACCTGAACCTTTTGGTTTTGATAAAGAAGGTCGAGAAATCTTAAGTTTCGTAGAAGGGGTAACATTCGATTATCCCTTATCCGAAAAAGCTAGGTCTATGAGCGTCCTATTATCCTCAGCAAAGCTTTTGCGTGCTTATCATGATGTATCGGTTAATTTTTTAAATCTGGATACTAGCAACAATTGGATGTTTCCCTCTAGAGAACCCCAAGAAGTTATCTGTCATAATGATTTTGCACACTATAATATTGTTTTCCAAGAAGAACAAGCTATTGGTATTATTGATTTCGATACTGCTCATCCAGGGCCTCGAAAGTGGGATATTGCTTATGCCCTCTATCGTTTTGCGCCTTTTACAAGCAAAGATAATGAAGATGGTTTTGGGAACATAGAAGATCAGACTTCAAGAGCTCGTTTGTTCTGCCAAACCTACGGGTTACCTAAGGAGGATAGGGCTGAAATAGCTAATTTAATGATTGAAAGGTTACAAGCATTGATAGATTTCCTAATTAAATCCGCTTATGAAGGAGATAAGAAATATGAATTAAATTTTCAAGCTGGACATCACATAAGATATATGAAAGATCTTGAATATATTAAATCAAACAAACTTGCGATATATAATAGATTATAATAGATTATAATAGATTATAATAGATTATAATCTAATATTAAAACTTAGTGTCAAGCTTAAAAATAGAAATCATAAAAATATACAGATCAAACTTTTTTGAAAAGATAGATATACTTCAATAATTTATTTATGTTTGTCCTATTTATTTAAACTTTTGAATAGGAAATTAACACGGAAAAAGACTGAAGTCAAGTGTTTCCGTGTTAGCTTTTTCTCAATTGCTACAAAATATCTCCTTGGAGATACCTCCTCACACATAAGATAACCTGGAAGCTTCATGTAGAGGCTGAAATACTATTTCAAAAAATGAAAAAGATCTCATGAATGATCGCGAAGATTGCGAAAGTATGTAACTGCATTCTCGGATTCCTGAACGGCAATTCTTGCTCTGGCAAACATCTCCCTTTCATACTCTTCTGTCAACCGTGGCCAGTCGGTAGGTTTTGGCGAAGAAGCTAGTAAAGTTGCTAATACTCTGGCATCTTCGAACACATTATTTCCACCGAGCCCTCGGTCTGGAGGCATTACATGAGCTGAATCGCCAACAAGAGTCACTCTACCTGATGGAACCATACGAGATTGTTCTGAGTCAGGAAATTGAGTAGTACGAAAGTGCCAAGGTGCTATTATAGCTTCTTCTGGGGTATCGTTCACCAGCTTTCTCAAATTTTCATGCCAAGATTCATTTTTCACTATTTGCTTACAGTATTGCAATATTCGGGTGCGAGATTCTAAGCTTTGATCATATGGATACCAAGGTGCATTGTGATCTTCCCTTTCTCCTGATAACGCCCAAAAAACAGTCGGGCTTCTATCAGCACGCTCTGAAAAGCATACTCCCAAAGAATGCAAGCCAGGTCCCACAAAACGCACAAGCCCATTTTTGTTTAATGGAAGAAGTTTGTCCCATTCTGCTGTTCGGTCAATTTGCCCAGCCAAAACAAATCGATTAGTATCAACTATTTTCGGAATAGATCCCTTTCTATTTTCGTATACTAGCGGCAAGAGTTCACGAACGGTTGACGTTCCTCCATCACATCCAACTAGCAAATCCCCAACTGCTTTCGAACCATCTTCAAAATAAGCCGTTACTTGATCACTATTGTCCTCAAACCTTACCAAGCGCTTATTCCATTGAATATTTAGGCCTTCTTGTAAAAGTTTTCTCAGCTCTGATCGAAGGAACTGAACAGCGGCATCTTGCCCCAAAGAAATCGTGAGAAAAGGTTCCATTTTTTCATTCGCACATGTAAATCCATCCCCCACATCTGTCACTTTGGCCACGGATAAACGGCTCATTTTTTCAGGAGTCAGTAGTGCAGTCAATGCATTCATACCGAGCGAGCGAATTGAAATTCGATATCCTTGAGGTCGACTTGTATGCGTCTCATCTCTTTCAAAAACTAAAGGCTTGAACCCAGCCTTAACAAGACCTTGAGCCAAAGCCAATCCACCCAGCCCGGCTCCAATAATAAGTATTCGATTTTGCATTTCCTCTACCTTTCTTCGCTTAACCATTTAATTTCTGATAGAAGTTGAGTAATCCCATATCTTAATGCCTTTAAACGAACCCCTTTACGAGGCCAGTCAGCTATATTTTCTAGCCTCTCTTCGATTTGTCTGTATTCCTCAAGTATCAATTCAACTTTTTCTAATCTTTCCAGGAATAGACGATTCATTTCATTTTGATCTGTTACGAAAAAAAGCTTGAGAAGAAACTCATTACGTGGGGTTTCTTCACTTGTGGGACTTTTAAACCAAGTCTTAAATTCTTTCTTTCCCGACTCTGTAATAGAAAAAACTTCTTTCTTTTTCTTGCCAACATAGACAACTTCAGAAAAGGCTTTTCCTTCCTCAGCTAAAACTTTCAACATCGGATAGATTGTCGAATCGGATTCACGCCAGAAATAAATAGTCGATCTTTTCATAAGAGATTTGATCTCATAACCAGTGCTAGGACCATCAAGGAGGATACCCAAAATGGCATATCTTGTTTTATTAGCTGACTTCATCAAAATACCCAGTTTCTAGGTATTTTATAGGAATTAGAGATTTATTAACAAATAAAAACTCATTTTTGCTGAATATGGGTATTCACTTATTCATAATCCAGCAACGAAATCATATTTGATACAATTTTTACTTTTTCCATAATCTTGTTTGACCTTTCTTCTGCTATCTCTTTTGAGACTTCATTTTGAACGAGATACGATTCGTTAACCAAAACTCCCAATTTTTGATTGGCTTCAACAAATGGATGTAATAATTCATTATAACGGTTAAATGCTTGCTGATAATTACCACCTGCTTGTTTTAATTCTCCAGCCAAAATATACGCTCCAACCAGTGCTAGATTGTTACCTTGACCAGATATTGGAGAGGGAGAGAAACCTGCATCTCCCAATAAAGCAACTCGCCCTTTAGTCCATGATTTCATTTTCACTTGGGTGACTGAATCAAAATAGAAATCATGACTACCAGACATCAGTTCAAGTATTTTTGACGTTTCCCAGCCAAAATTTTGATAAATGTCGCGTAGGAATCGCTGTTGCTCGTTTTCATCGCGAATATTATTTAAGACATTAAGCACACGGAAAGAAAATGCGACTTCAGCTATTTTGGGATTTTTGTCGCTAGTAATAGATACAAGTTTTTGATTAGCCTCGCACTGAACTTCGGTATGGTTCAAATTGAGATAATTTGGAATACTAAAAACGCTAAAGTAAGCACCAAGGTTCGTTAATTGATATTCATCTTTATCAAATACCATACGTCTTGTTTTTGAATGCAAGCCGTCTGCCCCAATAACCAAATCGTAATGTTCAATCCTGCCATCTTTGAATTGAACTTCTACATCACCATCACTCTGTTTAATGCTGTCAACCAAGTGATTAAAATGACAATGAACATCTTCACACGCATCTATCAATATTTGGACTAAATCACCGCGGGTAATTTCAACGTCCTCACCTTCCCTAAAGCAAAATCTTTCGCCTTTTTCTTCATGCAATATATTACCTTCGGCGTCCACGTACCGCCCAGACTCCACTTGGGAGCGCATATTGCATATTTTCTCATAAATACCCATTCTTTTAACGAGGTCGATTGCAACTCCTCGAACGTCCAGTGCATGCCCTCCTTTTCGTAAATTGGCGGACTTTTCAATTAAAAAGGGAGAAAAACCAAATCTTTTTAACCAATAACAAACTGCGGGCCCAGCAATACCAGCCCCTATTACCAGAATTTTATTTATACCAGACATTCTTTAGTAAGCCTTAGTTTAAGAAATCAAAAGTTGAGTAAAAAATTTTCACTGAATCTATTTAGATTCTATTGAGAAGGGATTATAGCAAAACTTTGTATCGAATCCAAGAGAAAATCAAAGGTTTTGGATCCAACCAAAAGCGCATCATATACCCAGTTTGTATTACTATGGGATCACTTTTAAGGCTTCAACTCCGGGGATTTGCTTGAAACTGAGTGAAAAAAATCACTTTTTGCTGCTATAGTTTGCTTTAATTAAAGATAGACTCGTAGCACGTCATGATTGGGCTTTTTTCTCTCGTTTGGAAGAATTGCCGCAAACAACAGAACTAATTAAGAGTAGGTTATGAAAATTGCAGTAGTTAATGACATTCACGTTGGCAAATCCTTAGTTCATAACGGAAAAGTAAGAGCTTCTTCGCACCTCATTGAAGACATTTTTGAGGACTTTCTCCAAGACATCCAACAGCAGCATTGTCCTGATGTACTGATTAATCTGGGCGACCTCATTCGCAGTGAAAGCAAAGAATCAGATCTTCAAGCATATCGGCGTCTCGTCGGCAACTTTGGACAATTTTGCTCACCCGTTATACACCTCCTGGGTAATCATGAGCTAAAAAAAATGTCTCTAAGGGATATAGAAAGCATTTGGCAAGAATGCGGTTTTAATCAGAAGAGTTATGGCTGCAAAGATGTAGGAGATTTCACTCTAATATGGCTTGGCTTGGAATTAAATCCTGAAGATCTTAGAGCTCGCGCACTACCTTCAGAACAGTTAAGTTGGTTAAAAAGACAGCTAAGCCAAAATAGCCGACTTACGATTATTTTTACCCACTGTGCAATTGACGATCATGATGTAAGTGGTAATTTTTTCTACGAGGCAAGTGACAAAAGAAGTAAAACAGGATTATTTTTAGAAAACCAAGAGTCGATTAGGAAAGCTATTTCTGCATCTGGTTGCGTTATCGCTGTATTACAGGCTCATTTGCATTACTTTCATTCAAAGCAGATAGATGGAATTCCATATATCACCTGTCCAGCTATGGGAGACAATATTTGTGGTCCAAACATAAGAGACAACATTCCTGAAATTTACACCATATTAACTTTTGATAAAAATCAACTCACTGCAAAAGCTTTCTCTGGAAAATATTGCTTCGCAGGATATGAGAGGAATTAGATAGTAAAAATTTAACTTAAGCTGTGAATGTTTTTTTTATTAGTTTTAACTTATGAGCTTCCATCTCAGGGACTTATTTTAGGTTGAGCATGCCAACATGTTGATGTGCGAACACTATCCCCGATCTAATAGAATCCCTTGAAGCAACATACAGAAGTGAATCATTAAAAAGATCCCAGCAGCAAAGAATGATAAAGCTTACCATGATGCCTATACAGATTCCTGCGCATTTTGGATGTTAAAAGCTGTCTTATCGATCGAAGATGTTTTAGAAAAAGAAAGAATAGGTTCTTCTTCTAGGCCACCCACTGAAAAATTCCTTTTGACACCAGAGATAAAACGGATTCTGTCTCGCGTTCTGTCTCGCCTTCAATCATTTATTAGTGTTTCCAAGAAAAATGAAAAACTACCCCACCTCAGAGCATTGGCTGAGCAGACGATGCATTATCTAAACACAATTTCCAGACGGAAAGTCAATGGCGATGTATCCAGCTTTTGCACCCAACAAAAATGAATAATTTTCATCTTTTCTTTGAACTTATAACAAAGAAAGCGTAATAATTTAGTTATTTACCCATCAAAAATCTTGTCGGAAATTTCCCCTGCTTAAAGCTCAATTACTTTATCTCGACTTTGTACATTTTTTGCCATCACCTTCGCGAGAGAAGCAAACTACGGCGTAATGAATTTCGAAGGAACGGGTATTTCTACCCCTTCCTTCGAAATTCATTTAGCTGTAGGAAGCTTCTCTCCGAGGGCGATGGCAAAAAATGTACAAAGTCGAGTTTATGCTACCTCAACCGGATGAAACTGCAGTAAAATTATAAAAAACATTTAGTTTTTAGCTCGCACCTTGTATAGTCCTTTAGTAATTGCATTATAAGTCATACAGGATTTGCGTCCCAACCTAAACCCTGTTATTTGGCTTAATTCAAAGACTAAGAAGGTTAAAAATGGCGAAAAATAAAAAAACTGTTTCCAAGCGACAAAGCTATGATGATGTGTGGAAAAACGACAGCGTAGATGGACATTTCAAGGCCGACATACCTCTAAAAATGCTGGAGCTTTTTAAGCAAGAGAAAGTCCAAACTGTCCTTGATCTGGGTGCTGGCGAGGGGACCATTGCTGTCGCTCTGGCAAAACAAGGGAAGACCGTGCATGCATTGGAAATCTCCCATGAGGGCATTGAAAAGATAAAAGCACACGCACAAGAAGCTCAGGTATCTGTTCACGTCCTTGAACAGGATATGTACCAGACATTGCCCTTTGAAGACAGGTCATTGGATGCAGTCATTGCATTCCAATCATTGAATCACAACACCTTACCGAAGATAGAGAAACTTTTTGCAGAAATCACACGGATTCTGAAGCATGGAGGCCTGTTTATCGTAAAGACTGCAAACTTTAACTCGTTTGATCTTGAAGATCTTGGAGGTGGCCTGTATGAGGACTCCCATGGTGGCATTTCTTGTACCCTACGATTCTCAGACAAGCAGACCTATATGCCTCAGGATGGCCCTGAAAAAGGATTAACTCACTACGCTTTTCTGCCAGAGCAATTGACTGAGAAAATAGAAGCATTGGGATATACTCAGATTTATGCTGAAATATTACAATGGCATATCCTAGCAATGTTCAAAAAGAATTAAAAGCTGACAACATCAGTAAAAGTGCAAACATCTTAGATTTTTACTCGACTTTGTACATTTTTTGCCATCGCCCTCGCGAGAGAAGCGAACTACGGCGTAATGAATATCGAAGGAATGGGTATTTCTACCCCTTCCTTCGATATTCATTTAGTTGTAGGAAGCTTCTCTCCGAGGGCGATGGCAAAAAATGTACAAAGTCGAGTT
>JACCRY010000013.1 GCA_013813265.1 Parachlamydiaceae bacterium | reverse complement strand
TTATACAGTAAAATTGATTGCTATGTCATTTTTTTTTCACTGGTTCAGATGAAGGTAACTTTTTTTGCGCTAATTAGCCGCTTAGCGGCTAATTAGTGCAAAAAGTGTTACCTTCATCTGAACCATGCCGATTTTTGGTAAAGTTTCTTTTACAAAAACCGGAATTTTTAAATCGCTAACAGTGAGTAACAAGCGGCATTAACAGAGGACACAGCTTTAAAATTTAACGTTGGAAAAATTGAAGCTACACAATAATTCATTTCATATAGTATAACGGCACATTAACATCAGAAAGTGCTTTTAGAAAAAAGCGATTTGGATATTTTGTATGGTTCAAAAAACATTTTCCAAAGCATTAAAGTTTATTAATAGCGAAAATAATAGTCATATTTTAAAAACTTTCGGTTATAGGTATCATCTCTGGATTCGCACTTTCTATTTGGCCTGTTATACGATATCCAGTGTTATTGTATATAGGTATTTCGCTCGTAACAATTAATGTTTGTACTTTAATTGCGTCGGTGTTTAGGGGCGCTTTTCTTGAAAATCATTTTACGACAAGATTACACTTAAAATATCGCTTCAGAAAGGCAGCAGCGTAGCTCTTTCGTTATGACTCCTGAGCTCTTAAGACCAGAAATTCAGAAGTTCCCTTAACCTCCCCCGAAACAGATTTTTGGATCCATCCTGATTCATCAGTTGAGAAAAAAGAGTACAGATAGATTCGATCGAAAGGACAACCGCCCATTTTTGTAAAAGTGATAGTTTGAGGATTTGACGTGCTGGTGGGATACCATTTAGGTGAAATCAGCACGAAATCGGCACCTATGGAAATTGCAAAAGTTTTAGACATTTTAAGAATGTTTTCTTTTGCGGCTTTAGCTTCATCTTTTGTTTTGATATTGAGCTCGATTGAGTCAATTAATACGCATTTTTCTTGTCTCCCACCTATCATTGCCAAGCCCAATACCATTCGGGTATACCCCCAAGTGATGATGCCTTCTAAAGTTTTCTCAATTAGTGGGAAGATTTCAACACTCCTGTCAGCTAAATAATCGATCATTGCGGATCTCTGAGGACGATCAAGGCTCAGGCAGCTTTCGGCGAATCGTCCAAGTGGCAAACACGAAGATGGTTTGCGATTCCAAATTTGTAATATGAATTCTCGCGTATCAAAACAGCGGCAGAGGTTGTTGACCCTTGCAGATGAATGGGAAGGAACCTCTATCTGAGAGGCCAGTGCTGTGAGGACTTCTGTACAGACATTCTTGATTTTACAAAAGAAATTACAAGCTGTAGTGTTAGTCTTTTCTTGATTTTCAAAAATAACTTCCCATTTGCTAACGCGCTTCTTTTTGAGTAATGGAACTTGGATCTCAGTGAAGTTCGCATTGAGGTTAAATGATTTTCCTCCCGGCAACTTTTTGATTAGTTCCTCAAAGACATTTACAATTTGATTCAACGCCTCAGCGCGGGATCTTGCCGCGCTCGAGATATAGAATAATTGCGTGTGTTCTCGGTTGAATTTGGAGATATCGAAGCCAGCTTCCGACATAGTCTTTGTCAGACAATTATCGTATTCGAGGAGTACCTTAAGTTGAAAGTCCACTTGGTTAGAGGCAACGAAGTACTTCATCAGTCCACGGTGCGTGTCATCCATGACGTTAAAAGCGTACCACAAGTCAGGTAGGGTTTCCAAATCCCATTCACTGCGGTGAGATTGATATTTTTCGGTTTGATCATGATCGAGCATTAGCTTATTTGAAAATTCTGTATAGATTTCTTCTCCAGATGACGTTTGCCAGCTTGAAAAATCAGTCTCCATTATATAGGGAGATCCGTTTTTCAATTCTTGCCAGATCAAGAGGGTGTTAAGAAATTTTTCTAACTGTTTGTAAGATTTGATTTGCTTTCCATAAGAGTGCATCACAAAGAGTTCTTGTTGCCCTACTTTTAGACCAAAATAATAGGCAAGAGTTGTCTCCAATCGATTTTCATTTGCCCAATGCCTGAGCAACGCTTCGGTACAGGGATGATTTAACTGGGCGAGGTCAAAGATGAGGAGAAGCTGGGGAGGCAAAAGAATTTGTTCTCTTTTAGCGAATGTGAAAAAGTTGATTGTCCCATCAAGTATCTCCTTCCAATTTTCTTGAGGAATTCGGATCAGACGTTTTACAATGTGGTTAAGAAGAAGCGAATCGAATTGTGCAAACTGTTGTAATTCTGTAAATACGGTTTCTAGTGCTTGAATGTGCTCAAGACAAAGTTGTCTTAAAAGTTCATAATCTAGACGTGAGAGCAGAAATTGAACAAATGGGCTATCCAGGTTGTCTTGTGAAACGTTAAATTCAGGAAATTTGAGAATGTTGCATTCATAATTGTACCTTACTACCTCATCTTCCTTATCTAAAAAAGTTTCAAGAAAATCACTTTGCAGAATATCGGGGAGGTAGTTGAGGCGGAAATGTCGGATATAGTTCGGATAGATAAAAATGAGGTTGTCCGAAGCGTTAAGGCGTACGTCTTGTGCCCCATCGAGCGGTAATATTTTCTGCGCTTCCAAGTCGTAAGCGTAGAAAAGCCCTTTTTGTTGGACTTTGAGGTACCGGGAAGAACCGAAGTTTGAAACCGATTCAAATTCTAAACAGTGGAGGCCAATATCGTCTTCGTAGATTCTCCAGCAGTTTTCTTTTAGCAAAGCGAAGTAACTGTCGAATAGATATAGAATTTTTTCACAATCCATTTTATGCAAGACGCCGCAGCCTTTGATTTCCTTTCCTTTGTCTGCTTTGGATTTTAATTCAGAATAACGACTTACGTATAAGCTCTTGCCTTCATCTGTAATAAGGAAATAGGCTCGGGGAGCATCTTGAAAGCGGCGTGATATTCCAAGTAAAGAAATATCTCCATTTGATTTTATCATTTCTAATGTGTTCATTGTGACAGTTGTATAAAACGAGAGCACGGAAGTTATATCACATTTTGTGATATAGTATCGCCCCTGTAGCTCCATTTCAAATTCATAACGGACACCTTTATCGGATATCGTCACACCATAGCTTTTGATCTGTAACCTCCTATCTGTGATATGAAATGTCTCCAGTTTGTGATATAAGTTGGGAGACAGGTTGTTTATTTTTCCTTCTCTCGTTATTTCTCTATATAGATCCTTATCATTTTTTACGAAGACGCCTTCATCAAAATTAGAAAACAACACCTGATCAGTATTTGGAATAATACAAACCTCCTTGGGAAGGTTATCCAAATAGAACAAAGCCTTCCCCCCTCCTTCCTTCCCCCCCTCGGCAAAAGAAGTTGTACCTTGCACTGGTTGTATGAAGGTCGTATGAAGGAGAGAACAAATTGTTTCCGATTCCAAGTTTACGAATCCCCATAAATTTGTTATCAATTTGATGGCCAGAAAAGGGACTTTGTTCCCGTAGATGTGTCCAGCTTCAATCCCATCAATTATAATCTTCTTTCTACCAAAGAAAATAATGAGTTTTTCTTTACACCTCTTCACAAGCACTTTTCTAGCGCCTTGAGATGGGGCATCTGAGACTAGTTGAATCGAATCGAAATACTCATGGTTTGGCTGCTTCTTGGTATCAAACAAAATCCATCCATCTCGTTTAAGAATCTTGAAAAGAAGTCCGTCTCTTCTTTTTTCCAATAGTACGATATCGAGGGGGGCTCCAGGTCCGGTATCAACTATTCCATCTGCTGTATTGAAGAGAAATTTCGTCGGGCCAAAACACCCGATTAGAAATCCTTGGCCATTGATAGAGTCGATCCAAACAAGGGCATTGTCAGAGCCAGGGGAGTTTGTTTGGAAAGGGTAAATCTGGCTCATGATCGCGATGAATCGGGGCGTATTTTGTTCATATCTAGTGTGTAGCGAATCGAGTTTCCGAATCAGTTCTGCAATGTTGTCGATTTTGGATAAACTCTCTAAAATCACCGTTTTTAAATCTCTGGACACTGCCTGAAAGAGAGATGCAATTCGTTGAACTTGTTCTGGAATTCTAGGGAATTGAAGAAGTTTTATGGCCAAGGTGGGGTAATGAAAAAAATCCCATATTTCTTTTTCTTTTTCTACGAAAAGAAAAGAGAGAAAGAGATTTCCAACAGCCTCATGTTGACGAACGTCCCAATCTTTCTTATGATTGGGATATTTCGAACTTGAATTTCTATACCCTTTCTCAATCATCAGTTTTGCATCATGAAGAATCCGACAGGCCGCATTGGTTACCGCAACTTCCAGGTTGCTTTCATACAGCGCATTTTGCAAGAAATCGGTTTCATCAGACAAATTCATTTGCGTTGCTATTTTTTTTAAATGCAACAAGTTCTTAAAGGATCCGATTTCCTGTGCGTTCCAAGAGGACAAAAGTTTCAACCCTTGCTTGATGTGCCGATTTTGCCCATCGGACAGGATCAGACTAATACCGAGTTTCAGCATTTCAATTGCATTCTCAAAAACGTTTCCTTTTTTGGAAAAAAGAGACTCAATGCACTCAAAGCTAGCAAGACGAAACGTGACTTTATCTCCCCAATCAAATGCATTTAGATTGACCGAGAGAGAAGCAAGTTTCTCTGTTAAAATTTTAATATTTTTTATCTTTGTTAGAGTTTCCCAGTCAGAGTCTAAAATATTTTCCACCTTTTCTAAGTATAAATGCTTATTTCCTGGATTTGGGGGTTTTTTACTTATAAATTCATTGGCATCAATTGATCTTAGTAGGTTATTCATTTGCACTGAACTGGGTAAGGAGTTAATGATAGAAAAACCGCTTTTAGAAAGCGTCAGCAGTTTCACTGGATATTTTCAAGGAATACTCCAGATAGTATAGAAGCATAAAGGCCTTTTTTAGACAAAAGATATTTCCTTTCCTAGCATGCTGGCTTAGAAGTACAACATGGCCATTGGCGATCTATTGAGTTTGTATTAATTGAAAGCTCAGAGCTCAAGATGTGTTATGAATTCAAGGAATCAATTAGAAAGATATTTGACGTGAAGACCAAGGGTACGAAAATTTATGCTAAAAGATCTGAGGCCATCAATTGCGAAGTCAGAATGAAAAAATAATGTCCTTGTCCATGGCACTTGCAAGATTTTGGCGGCGATTTTGACTTTTTTGATTTAAAGTCGCCTTTTGTCTAAATACATTACAGCTTCTTGTTTGTGGTATCAGGAGGTAACTTTTTCGGAGTATACTCCAAAAATGTCGTGCATTTTCCGAGACAAAACGGTTTGTTTTCCGAAAAACCGGAGTAGATCCAGTAAATTTGGCATGATTCTAAATCGTTTAGTTCTCATTTTTTATATTTTCTTTTTTTCTAACTTCCCCAGGACAACTATTAAAAAATTCAACTAAATCTTTTGGCATTCCTCTTGTCAACGATTAGATTTCTTGAAAAATAACTGTCGCCATCAATGGTTCTATATTCCAGTTTGTTAGAGCATCTGGACTCCTTGACCATCTACGTTGCTCTGCCCCTTTATTGTATGAGGCATCATATTTTGACCTAATAGTAGGAGATATGATATGATTTAGATTCAATAAATTTACCAGCCATTCATCACCAATAATCTTGGAGCAAAATTCCAGGAGTTAATTCGAAAAAGGATGAAAAGAGAAAAGCATCTATTGAGTCTACACAGCGAGAGCGTTTAACTTGAACTTAAATGGGTATATACTAAAATTTTTACAAAATTTGTAGTTATTATTTTTATATTTAATAAATTAATTGTTACCCTGGATTTATAAATGTTTTTAAAGATCATTAATATCTTACGTAGATGGATCAAAAAGTAATTTAATGTAAAATGCTGCTACTGTTGAGGATAAATCTCTAATTCCTGAAAATGCAGTTATTATATTGCAATTGATACTACAGTAGAAAGCAGAAAAGGACCTAAACTTAAAAGTCTAAATATCCAAAGAGATGCTGTGAAATCTACTAAGAGTAGAAAAGTTTTGGTCCCAGGCCTGCTATGGTTAGTATGTACCGTTCAAATAAAACTACCTTGGGTTGATAGATTATGGGCTTTACCTTTTTAACTGTGTTGCTTCCTCCAAAAGTGCCTCTTTCAAGCTAAAAGAACAGAAAAGACCTTAAGAAAAAACTTAGAAAGCATAAAACTTTAAATGATTGGGCTTGTCAGGTCATTAAGCTTATACGACGTTGGGCTGGAGAGTCTAGGAAAATTATTATAATAGGAGATAGCGCTTTTTCTACTTATATCTTAGCAAATACTTGCTGTAATGCTAATGTGAACTTTGTTTCAAGAATGCGAATAGATGCTCGAATTTTTGAATTCCTTTTGGCTAATAAAAAAGACATAAAAATTTGGTCGGTAAAAGGCTGCCTCTTTTTAGCGAAATGTTAAAAGATAATTCCCTTATACGAGAAAAAGAGACAGTATCATGGTATAACAATGAAATAAAAACAGTTGAGTTCATGACTGGAACTTCACTTTGGTATGGGTATGGGATCCGCCCGGTTCCAGTTAAATGGGTTTTAATTTGTGGTTCAAAAAGTAATCCGGAACCGGTTGTAATATTTACAACAGATTTTGAATGCCATCCCAAAGACATTATAATGGAATTTATAGCTCGCTGGCCGATTGAAACCACTTTTGAAGAAGCTCGTAGACATTTAGGCATGGAAACCCAAAGACAGTGGTCTGATAAAGCAGTCGAACGTGAAACGCCTTGTATTCTAGCATCGTTTTCAGTTATCAGCCTCATAGCTCTAGAATTTCAAAAAATAAATGGCGATAAAATCTCTATCCAAACCAGCGCATGGTACAAAAAAACACATGTAACTTTCTCTGATATTTTAGCTTCTGTGAGAAGGCATATTTTGGAAGAAAAATACTCTTCACAGTTCGGTAAAAATAGCGAGCTTTGGAAGACAGAGCTTTCAGAAATCATAAATCAAATAGTTGCGGCATGAAGTCGAACATAAAATATTGATTTTAAATCCTATAAGTGTTTTCAATTTGAAAACAAAAGACATACTCTTACCGTAAATCGATCTAAAAAATCCCCAAAGTCGAGACTGACTGCAAAGAGTTTATTTATGAGGAGCATAAGTGAATTTAAGATTAAACAGAGAGGGGGGGAATTCTTCTTCTTGGTTGTAACACAAAGTTTCATTGATAAATGAAAAAAGTTTATACATCAATTAAAATTTAAAAGAGTAAATTTATGAATACAATCCGCAGTAACCCTTATTCAAATTTAATGGATTTGCAGAACGAGCAATTAAACAGTTGTATTGATCATGAGTCTAAGATTCAACCTGAGACAGGCGCTCTCGCTATGGCCTGTTCCTCTGTTCCTGTATGTATACTAGTCAGAGTATGGCCTAATCTCCACTCATTATTTACACTTGCTACTTTTGTGGCTCAGGGCAATTTTATGAAAAATTGTTGATAAATAAATTTCTCTAAAAGTATTGTTTTCAGTCTAACCCAGGAGATGGATATGACAGAAAATGATTTAGACGAAGACAGCTGCAATTCTTTCAGAGATTCACTAGAAGACTATTTTGGAATAGAGGGTGGCTACCGACGGCAGGGAAGTATACGTCATCGATTAATAGATATCTTGTTTATTACAATTTGCGCTGTAATTAGTGGTGCAAATAATTTAAAGGCCGTGGCCAATTATGCCGCTCGCAAAGAGAACTGGTTGTTAGAGGCCTTAAATCTAACTGAAGGCGTTCCTTCTTACACAACATTTTGGATTGTTTTTGCACTACTCGATCCTCAAGTTTTAGAGAAAAGCTTTATTTCTTGGATTAAGTCGAAATTCAAACTTCAACAAGAAGATGTAATCAATCTTGATGGCAAAGCCCAGAGGGGAACAGTCAAAAAAGGCAAACCTCATTCTTTTGTTCATATAGTCAGTGCATGGGCTGCAAAAAACCATCTTACTCCCGGGTAGCTGAAGGTTGATGGCAAGTCCAACGAAATTACTGCGATACCAAAGCTATTAGACTTGCTGGATGTGGGAGGCACAGTCGTAACCATTGATGCTATGGGCTGCCAGACTGACATAGCTGGCAAAATTGTAGAGAAAGGTGCTGACTATGTGCTGGCATTGAAAGGCAATCAAGGAGCACTTGTAGATGAGATAGAAAATTATTTTACTCAAGCTGAGGCAATTAATTTTGAAGGGATTAGGTTTGATAGCATCGGCTCAAAAGAAACGGGACATGGACGAAGTGAAAAGCGCGAAATTTACGTGACCTAGGATATTGACTGGCTGCCTCAAAAGAAAAAGTGGAGAAATTTAAAAAGCATAATTATGGTGATCAGCCAGAGGACAGAATCTGATCAAGCACCTACGATTGAAAAAAGGTATTACATTTCAAGTCTTCCCGCAATTGCATTAATAGTCGCAAATACTATTCGACTACACTGGGGAATAGAATCAAGCCCACTGGATTTTGGATGTAGCCTTTCGTGAAGATGAACAAAATGCTGATGCAGGTAACATAGCCGAAAACACATCCTTAATACGTAGAATTGCTTTAAATTTATTGAAGCAAGAAAAAACTGCTAAGTGTGGAATGGAAATAAAGCGGCAAATGGCTGGTTGGGACAACGAGTACTTATTAAAAGTAATCGGCATAAAGTCTTTTTCATAAAATTGCCCTGCCCTTTTGCGCCTACAGTTGTAAATAAAGCTGTAAATAAAGCTTGACTTTGTTGCTTGGATAAGTTATTATAAGTTTTAAAGCTGGGGTGTAATATGTTTTTCTTTTCATCAGTGATGGGAACAAATTTGTTCCCATCACTGATGAAAAAAGGGAAGAGCAAATTACACTCCAGTATAAAACTAGGTGTTTTTATGATCTTTCCGATTGATGGACAAAAAGCTCCCCATTACATCCCAGCTATAAGCGAAAAAACGTCTCTCTCCTTTTCCCTAGAGCAAAACGAGAAACTTCTACGCTTATTTGAATTTCTGAAAAATTTAAGCGGTACGACCTACCATCGATTTCTCAAGGATTTAGTTGAAAAGTGTGAAAGTAATGGAGATATACCCTCCTATCTTTCTAATATCAAGTGTCTAGATCTCTCTCACTGCGAACTGCAAACTTTACCCGATGAAATCGTAGCCCTTTCAAGTTTAGAAGAATTAATTTTAATAAACAATCGTCTTACTCAATTACCTAGTAGCCTTATCTCCCTTTCCTATTTGCGGGATGTTCAGCTTCAGAACAATCTATTCACCGCCGTTCCCTCTGCAATTTGTTCCATAGCTCAATCTCGTATCCGTGAAAATAAAGTATTCAATCTTTATTTGCGAGAAAACCCTATTCCTACCATTCCCTCAAAAATTAAAGCCGTGGTTCGTTCCATGCCTTGCTTTAATACAATTTATGTTGTTTAAAGAATAACAAGTCGATAATTTATTTTATTTAAATTTCAAACATCACTTAAACATTTCTATTAGTTTGATTTATTATTTTTTTTATTATATAATAAAAAAATAGAATAACAAGCTGGAGAGAAAAATGGAAAGAACTGCACCCATTTCTAATCTAACACAAAAATTATACGGCCTATCTGAAGCCTTACAACATTCTGAAAGTAACGCAGAAAAAGTGGCGCACATTGTGGTCGAGGTTTTAGAAATTGTTGCAAAAGATGCGAATCTCTGGAAGAGCTTTAAAAGTTGGGCTAAGCAAAACAAAATTAAACCGGCTGATTTGGATCGTTCAGATGTAAAGAAAATCGTGAGCATTCTTCAAGAAAAAGGCATTTTCAATCTCCATTTTGAAGCCCTAACGCGTGACTTAAGTGCTGCAGAACAATTACATTCGGGAAGTCTTTCTACATCTCATTTACTTTGCTCCAGGCCTTCGCATGAAGCCTATGCAGATTTTGAAATGGAATTTATGAGAAGAGTCTTTAGTAAAAATGAAAAAAAAGTGCGCAAAATTCTTGCCATTATCGATCAATACCAAGCGATCATCAATATTGGGGGATCAGAAGCAAAATTACTAGAACGCTTAATACCTAATCTTCAGGTCTTCGCCTTGCAATACCTAGCTAAAACTTCCAAAGCACCGATCCTAGAACAGAGAGGCCCCATCCATCGTTCATTTTTAGAATATCATATCAATAATCAAGCTTATTATTTTCGGCATGATTCTGGCATGATCACTCAGCTCTTGCTTAATTTTTTCAAGGAGAAATACACTTTAAACAATCATGAACAAGAATGCTTTGCCCTTGAAGTGATCAAACCCGGTTGTTTTCCGAGCATTTGCTCAGCGGCTTGTCAGATTTTGGGAATAGCCTATAAAGTGGAGAATATCTCCTTCAGAAATGACAATATATTTTTTGATATCAGCGGTCAACTTCAGCAAGCTTTCGAAGAAGGAAAAGGAGAAAAACTTGACTTGTTGATAAAAGATATTATGGGGCAGATCTCTGGGGAAAAAATAAATCTGATTTTTGGAGGGGTAATTAAAGATGGGGAACATGAATACATGATGGTTTTTCCGCTTCCACAAGCGGAAAAAGTAATGTGGAAGATCATAGAGTTGAGGGGAGGCGTCGGGGCTGTGCCAGAAATTTCACAAGTTAGACATCAATTGGTCGAATTAGGATATCCATTAGACAAGTTATTAATAGCTTCTCCGATTGAACTTGAACAAAAAATTTCATTAGATTCTCTTCCTTTCATCATAGGAAATGTAAATGCTGCTTTGTCTGCTATAAATCATGCCCTAAGTGCCATCCCCAATCAATGCAACAATCAAGCTGCTGCTATTTATTATCAAATGTTTAGAAATGCGCTTTCTAAAATAAATGAATGTATGTCACAAGACCCTACGTTAGCTGAAATGGAGAATTTAGGCCCATTAATCAAAGCCATAAAAAATATTGAAAAAAGAATTACGAGTATCAGACAGATTGATACAATCAGACAAATGGAGCCAGGCCCCCAGCTTCATGAAATCTTGCAGGAAGTCAATTTGGCTACCGAGGAACTATTGCTGATTCTTTGTTTTGTTAATCTGGCCCAAAACACCTCCAGAGCTTCGCCTTTGCGAGATACCATAGATGCTGCGGCTTTCCCCTCGCCTTTTAAAAAAAGTTATGTGTGCTCCAGCGGTATGTCATCCTACAAACATGTGGTAGAAGGTTTGAAAGCTATCAATCCCGATAATTTTATGATCGGTTTTCTCGAAGGAAGTTATTATGAACTGATATCAGAACAAGATTTTGGCGGCTATATACATCAATTTTGTCGTTCTGGAGACGCCAGTATACAGGAAATGTGTGAGAAGAAATTGCCTTGTGATGTTCTTAGCGTTGACCTTTATCCCAACTTTGCACCTTTAGAAGAGGTGAAGAAAACCCCTTTAGTTGACATTCTCAATGTACAATTGCAAGATCGCACTGTTAATAATCCTCTGACTTTCATTGTGGATACATCTACAACTATGTTCTGGGATAATGATATTGAAAGCGTTTTGAAAGAATTCTCAAAGGAAATTGAAAACGGTGCTCTGAACTTAGTAGTCATCAACAGCTTGGCCAAATTCGCTATGTGTGGATTGGATAAATATACCGGTGGAACGGTGCATGTCTATAATAACTTTGGGAAGACATCGCCAAAAACTGCTTTCAACCAACACCTCATTGAGGCTGCAGCGCATGACTTCCCTTCGGCAGAGGCGGAAAAATTTTTCTATCTCTTTTTTCAATCTAATGCCAGTTTAATTAAAGTGTATCTCGCGCTAATCAACTCTAATACTGATACATTGTATAAGGCTTTGGTGCCCTTACAAGAAAGTACCTGCTGCATTCATCTAGGGAAAAGGGACAACGGCGTCCCTATGCTTGGTTTGTACTTTACCTATTTGATGAATGCCCTATTTCCCGAGCTCGATACCAACTCTGAAGTTTATCAATCTCATTTAATCAATTTAACCTTGTTCATGCAATATTTTTTAACAGCAAAATCATTACAGGCCAATATTCCAATTTCCCTGAGGATCAGTTTTGGATTTGCCTCATTAAATTTTAGTGAATGTGCTACAGCTTTGCGATTAACAGTAGGGCTGGAAAATGATGAGATCCTTACAACTTTTGCAAACCTACTCATACAAGAGAACTTAAAAATGAGTCAAGATCTCCAGAGTATCGTTACGGGAGGCCTTAAGAACAATCTCAGTTATGTTTTAGGCCATCCTGATTTGAAAGAGTGGCTACAGAATAATCAAGTTGAATTAGTTGATTTTTCTAAGGATCATTCATATGACCATGCCTTGGAACACATTTATCAAGAGTTACAATTTTACGATATACTAAAAAGCTTAAAGTCAAATATTAAAACAAAAGAAGTGGAAATATTTTTCAGTAAAAATTCACGGCTTTGGATGCAATTTTTAAAAGATCATAATTCAAAAGAATTGAAAAGCTTTTTCTTCAAAGCCTATTATACTGACTGCTATGAGTTTAAGCATAGTCCCGATGCGGAACTCTTAAAAGCTCAAATCATTGTATTTGCTAAAATTCATTCCTTTGATGAAGTGCAACAATGGATATTTAACATTGATGATTTAGAATTCATGTTTCTTGATTACGATACTAAAGTAAATGAAATTTCCTTTCCCCATTCTCAAAAAGACTACGAATTAATTAAAGCCGAGGCGAAAGAGTACGCCAAAACACATTCCTTTGCAGAATTGCAAAAATTTTTGGAAGAGAGAGGACTCACATTGAAAAGACATAATCTGGAATCAGCCACGGTAGCGAAATAATCGGGGTCAGGGCCCCACTTGCTATTGATGGCCTTTCTACAGCATGTGATTAATGGTGGTGGTACATTGCTGCAATTTTGCTCTTTAATATAATCAAATCCGATTCTACAGACTACCAGGAAAGACTATAATCTTCTCGCGCTACAGATAAAAGTAAAAATAATGGGTACTGATTATGATAGAGATAAGGAAATCCTTCCGTATCTAGGGCAATAATTGCCTCTTGGACATCCTTTGGATTGTTTCTATAGCGAACAGTGTTCCAGTCCAAGTTTGGAAAAGACCTTCATTCCCTGTCTTTTTAGCTATTGGTTTGAAAATGCCTTCTCTACAGCTCTTTTATGCGACAAATTTCAGCGTTTCTGGTGTTTTACAAAACGTGCTATTAGTCTCCTCCTTATATGCACCTCAATTCCAGCTAATTGACTGAGATATTGGGTCATCTTAAAATAGGATGACCATCCCTTGAACCAAATGTTGATCTGGTCTATCGCCTTTTCCAGCATGTTGTGGGTGCCTCGGGGGTGAGTTCTTTCAGCTTATCCATTTGCCTTCTTGATGGAGGCTTTGGTTAGCAATAGTTCCTTTGACTATAGTCATTCCGAGAAATTTGACTTGGTCTGATTTTGCAAATTGGCTCTTTTCCTCGTTGACTTTGAGCTTGAGTTTTACCTCGATGAACTTCTTTATCGACGCCATAACTCTTATTGCAGTTTCTCCGTTTTCACAAGATTTTGGAATCGTCTGCAAAATCGGCAAAATTCCAAGCTTCTCTTTTCTGACTCTTTGTCGAGTTCGTCCAGCACTAGATTACTTAACAATGAGCTTAAGGGGCTACCTTGAACCGGCCCTTCTTCCGGGATCGTTATAACGTCCTCAGACATGATTCCACTTTTCAGCATCATCCCCGTTAATCTGAGTACCCCTTTATCGTTTATCTTTGTGCCGAGCCTGCGGATTAGCCTGTTGTGGTTGATTCTGTCGAAAAATTTCGATAGGGCAATATCCACTATGTATTCTTTGCCTGAACGCACGATATCTCGCGCCTTTCTAACAGCTTGTTGCTGGTTCTTTCGAAAGAGCAGCTATGGGCTACTAATGGATTCATTACTTCATTTGTCTCTTCTTCAATTCATAATTAGCTTTAAATATCGTCTTTATCAAATTCTAGAATGTACTCGGTTAGGTGAAGGTCTAAACTTCTTAAGGTTTAGAGAATTATTCTTTATGTATATCCAGAAAATCATATCATTAGTTAGAAATGAAAATCTCAGCGAAAAGTAAATTTATTTAACTTATATTTCTGTAATCTGCTATTTGGCTTTTCTGGAAAAGTATATATAATTTTACCTTTTTTAAAGACTTGCAAGAGCCTTCTTTAATCTACCTGAAATATGTTTATGTCATAAACCTTGCGACAATTCCCCTTTAGACAGAGGTCCATTTTGAAGAAAATTAATTATCTCCTCTTCTAATGCTTCAGGCCTCGACTCGGGCCTAGAATCGGGCCTTGACTCGGGCCTTGACTCGGGCCTTTCTTTCTCAATTCTTACAGTTTGTTCTTCAGGCATTATTCGTGTGCTAAAAAAAAGAAGATGGGAAAAGGCAGATATAACTGAATCGGCTCGAACTTCCTAGAGTGGTTTAGGATTTCCATTTGCTTTACACCAATCAATAATATGTAAAGTCCCTGTACCCTATTTTTCTATAACGCCTGAACGATACGCTCCGAATGCTCTATTTCAGGAAATCTTCGAGGATTTATCTTTAGGCTCTGCCTTAACAGATATAGTTATCACAGCTAATGCTGTTGGCTCCATTGTCAACAAAGTGGGCGGTGTAGGCCTTCATACTATTACTGGGCTAGCATCTTTAGCAATTGGAGCCTTAACGAATAATCCTACTGCTATTATCGAGCATGATAATATATCGAAGGCAGTACATTTATTTACAAAATGTGGGCTCCAGCGTCTAAATTACAAAATGCAGGAGATGAAATACGCTTTCTCTCCTGGAAAAAAGATTAATCTTAAAAATCCGTATCAAGTTAAAATGCAAGCAAGGGGTGAGTTTTATATGCGCGCAGTTGCGCAAATCACATCTGCTGCGCCGACTTATTTTCCCCCTGTTCTCACATTCTTAGATGGAGGAATCTTGCAGAATAATCCTGCCATTCCTTGTATTGTAAGTGCTATTGAAAAAAATGTGTCACCAAATTTGTTCTTAGTATCATTAGGAACAGGATTAAATTCAGAAAATGCGATAGTTAAAGATTTTGAGTCTCTTGGAGCTTCTGCCTGGTTTCAAGCAGTGCAGAACGATATGGCAGAACAAGAACTGCTAAAAGAGATGTTGGAATCGCAAAATTACAAACGGTTACAATACAATTTTATTGGACAAGAGGCTCCTAGTCTTGATGATCATACACCTGAAGTTATTCATGCTCTTGAAGACGCAGGAAAAAAATTGGTAGAAGATAACCTTGATGAAATTATAAAACTATGTAATATTTTAAATTTTGAGGGGAGTTAAAAGGCCTAAGGAGACAGTGTAAGCGCGCTAGCAAAGTAATCATTCACAAGAGTATTCTATTAAGGAATCTTAATTGAAACTCTTAATTGCAATACTTCTTTTGGGTGCAATGGCGGATTTCTGGCGTGTTTAGTCGATAAACTATGCCTCTTCCTGTTCCACCTTCTGAAACTAAAATTTCTTTAAGTGTCATTTCTTTAAGATCTCTAAGAGCTGTTCGGTCTGAAACCCCTTGATAGTCCGATATTCGGTATTTGATATACTCCCATGGTCTTTGATATAATCAATCGCTAAAAGCTGCCTTTGTGACAATTCATGTTTGCGACTCAGCTCTTCCTTAATAAGGTGCTTACAAAATGTTACTTTGAAACGGCCTGCACTGGATTCAAACATAGTTTGGGAAATCCTTCTTTTTGCAATTCAGAAGCCATTCGAGTAGTCCCACTTCCTCAGCGCTCGATCAACTCCATATAGAAAAAGGCCTCGGCTAAACTTTAGGTTTCTCGGAATCGAATCATGTTCTCTAAGCAATAACTCAGGTGTTAAAGGAGTAGGACGGCTGTCAGAATTCCATATATCCAAATGAGGGTCATAAAGCCTAATCTGGCTATGAGCTGCGGTAGTGTAGTCTCTATGGCAAAAAACATTTATTATAGCTCCCCTTATGGCAATTCAAAGGGTATTCCAAATAAACATCTCTTTGTGGTTTTCCAATAAAAGCGAATTCTGTTGAAAGCCTTTCTCGAAACCATCCCATTGCTCCATCTAGTTGATCAATTAAAGATCCATGAGTTTCTCGATCATCCACAATATGCGTAGGTGATCGAAAACGTCCTAATTTTAAGAAGGCAGAAGAAAAAAAGTGTTCAGGATTCTTTCCAAAAAGAAGTAATGCGGCTTTAGTAGGAACTTTATCTTGAATAAGATCTATTTTACGCAATTCATAATCTGTGACTTGTTCTGTAATTGGTCGACGGAAACTTATTTACTTCATTGATAAATCGAACATGTCGCAATTCTGTATCGATGATTGAAGCGTCATTAGAGGGCAATTAAAGAACAGAGCATTTGTTCAGCCTGAGGCAAGCTTTAGAGTTATATGACTACTATATGCAAAAAATTATTGAGTGTGGCCATCAAATTGCAAGAGAATCAAAAAAAGTTAGAAACTAACTGTAATTCAGAAAAACTCGACTTGCTACAAAAAACTCCCTAATCAAGAAGGTAAAAAAGCTTAAGAAACATGAATATTCATTTAATCTTTCTTAAGAACTATTTAAGAAAAAATGAAATTCTTCAGAACTTATCATTGACATGCATCATTTTATAAGGTATGGTTACATCAGCCATACATTTTCAAGTTAATTTTAAATAAAACATCTGGTATTAATTTGAAAAATTCGAATTAATCTTATTAATACATTTTCTGAAGGAAGATACATGCAACAACTACAACCATCGTTTATTAATTCAATAGTAAATACATATAATGATTATGAAAATTTCTTAGCTAAGGTTGGAAGTAAAATAGATATAAACAATGAGAATGCAGATATTTATTCTGGCGTGGGAATTGGCATTGACGTTGCAGGCGGCGTTGGAATAGGTGTGGGAACAGTTCTTCTTCTAAATCCCTTTACATTTATTCCTGGTGTTGCTGCAATAGCTCTAGGAGCTCTTTCTCTTGCCGGAGGCTCTACAATTATACACACGGCAAAAATTAAAAAAACCAAAATAGAAGTGAGTAGTCCAATTTCTACTTCGGTAGATCGTGAGGTAGCTGTTTGGACGCAACTAAATCCTCTTGGAAGTTTAGATTCAAATGAATATGCCATTATTTCTGAAGAGGACTCTGACAATGATACTAGTATCTTACCAAAAAGCTCATCATTTTATGTAAATCAGAAGCTGCCTATCGAGATTAAGAATCAAGACAATCGTTTAGATCAACTCTCTTCCGTTTCCGAAAGTTCGAGTTCTGAGGAGGTTTATAGCCTTCAAAGTACGGAAGATGAAATTCATCTCACAAATTCGAAGTTTCCCGTGAAGTCTTTAAAACATTTATTCAAATTTGCCGAAAGAATAGAATTAAAAAATATACTCGACAACGCATTAATGGGGAAAACTATAGAGATGTCCTCTGATAGTGTTAAAGGTAAAATGGCAAAAGCAATTCTTGATCAATTACAAAAATCAGATACAACTGGATTGTTAGCATTTTTATTAACTTCTAATTTTTCATATAATAAAATTTTTCATATATTGTATGAAATTCTTTCTAATGACTTCTTTGCAAATATCGGAAATCTCATAGGAGGTCTTTACGATTATGTGAATGGAATAAGTTTAACAGCAAGGATTCTTGAAATTCCTGAAATTGCTAATCTTATGAAAGTATTTTCGAAAATAGAAAAACATATAAAAATGTTCCAACTTTCTGAGACTAAAGTAGACCTTGAGGCGCTATGCATCAGCTTGTTGAAAGATAGGCCCTTAATGGAATTTTTACAAGAACCATACATCAACCTTCCTTTAATTGTTAGAATGTGCGCAGTATTTCAGATACCCAATCTTGACATACATAATGCAGAAATGACAATAAGAAGTTTCATTCGGCTCCAAAAAGCTATTATAAATACAAGAGGTAATGAAAAAATTACTAAATATAAAGATATTAGCGACCTCTTTTTTGACTCAGATAACCACGAATTCGAAGAAATATCTTTAGATTTGACAAGGCTTCTATTTAGGCACAAAAATATAATTAAAGTATATTTACAGCCGCTATTATTGCCTATTCATTTAGTAGCTAAGCCGATTATTGAACAACTTTTCCTTGACATACATTCACCAAATCCCCTAATCGAGGGTAAAATCAAAAATAATTGTAAAATTCTATTTAAAGCCTATAGAGATGAAGTATTAGGTCCAATAGTTACTTCTCCCATTACAAATTTTGTTCATTTACGCAGCCTTGCTAATTATTGTTTTACACCTTATGCTCAAAATGAAAATACTATCAATATTAGCTTTAACGAATTACTTTTTACAAAATTTTCTTTTGTAAATACTGAATTTCACGATTTTAAATTTAACAAGACGACATTTAAAGAATGTAATTTCGAAAATGCCCGTTTTACTGGTAAAATATGTTTTTCCCATATGAATCTTGACAACAAAACAGCCGAAACTTTTTTTGCAGCTTTAGAAAATTCATTTCTTAATGCCACTATAAATTTAACCTTAAAGGGAAAGCATCAGATAATTTTGGAAAATGATATATTAACGATTCCAAGATTACGTCGGTATATAAAACCGTTAATAAATGAAAATAAACTTGTTTTTTTTAAATAATATTTACACGTGAGACAAAAAAATAGAGGATATTTATGGAAGTAAATCAGGTGGGGGAAGCCTTTTGTTTGTTGGATTGTTTATCTTTTGAGAAGGCGCCTTTAAAAAATACAATAGTGGTGACTATTACTTTTATAGCGATTGGGATTTTATTAGGAGCTGCAATTGGAGCTTTAGCTTCTATACCGCTAGGAGGGCCTATGGTCTTGGGGTTTGCCTGTGGAGCATTTTTAGCTATCTCCCTTTTTTTTTATAATCTGTTCTCTATGGAGGTTAAAGAAATACCCTGTTCAAATTTAGAAACTAAGTTATCGAATCCCTTAGACGAGATAAAAATTCAAATTGCTCGCAAGAAAACATATGATTCATTCCCTGGTCATTTCCCCCCTGATATTCTTAAACTCTTTTTTTCCTCACCAACCTTTAGCCTCAATACGCTTAGAGCTCTTGCTTGTGTTAGTAAAGATTGGAATAAATTAATCCACAATTTAAATCAAGAAAGAGTAAAAAAAGTAGCGAGCATTATCAAATTTATTGGTTGGGAAGCCTGGGAAAAATTTGGTTGGAAATTTGAAGATGAAGACAACAAATTTCCATTAATTTTTCCAGATATTGTTGAAAAACTTTCTAAGAAAAGTCCAATAATTTGGACAATCTTATACATACCTGAAAGGGCCAATGTAAAAAAAATTGGAGAACTTGGAGCAAAGCATCTCCCAAAGAAAAATAATTGTCCCAAAAAAAGTGGTTTCTTCATGGAGCTCGGACTCACTTCTTCAAAAATTTTTAGATTAAACTCCGTCGGTCGATCTTATTTTGCAGTAATTTCAAAAGCTGTGATTGATGGCAGCCTAAATAAAAATTTTGAGAAGCACTGTAAAAAAGTTAAGTCACTGAGTAAAGAAGACAACATTAAATACAGATTTCCAAAATTAGTAGAAGTAGTTTCTATGGTTTATCTCTTTAAATTTGCATTCAAAGAGGAGTTGCTTAGTTCAACTGTGACTCGTACTTTTGAGCCCCAGTATGGCTGTCCACTACGTGCCGGAGCTGTAAATCAACGGGGAATGCATATTGCTGAAGATGATCGCAATCGGCCCACTATGGAGCACCAAGGCATACTTGCTGTTTGGTGTACGGAATAAGAATTGTATAAATTTTTTTGATGCAATTTTATATATATATATGCGGAATTTTTGTCTAGGATGCGATATGCCTTAACAATTCTACAAATTTTTATTTTGTGAATACTGAATTTCGCAAATGCACGTTTCACTGGTAAAATATATTTTTCCCATATGCACTTTTAAGGATGTTAACGGAAGTAAATCAGATGATAGAAACCTTTTGTTTGTTGGATTGCTTATCGTTTGAGAAGGCACCTTTAAAAAATACCATATTAGTGACTATTACTTCTATTGTAGTTGGAATTAATTAGAAACTGCAATTGGAGCTTTAGCTTCTTTACCGCTAGGAGTGTTTATGGCCTTGGGATTTGCCTGTGGAGCATTTTTTGCTATCCAACTTTTTTATAATCTTTTCTCTATGGAGGTTAAATAAATTCCCTTTTCAAATTTCGAAACTAAGTTAGCGAATCCCATAAAAAAACAAAAATTCTATCGAGGCTACTGGGCGTAAGCTGGAATAACATGTCAGAGATCTAACAAGAGCATCCAGTGGTGCACGTTTTCTCTAACCCATAATTTTTTTGCCTACAATAGAAGAAGACGGCAGTAAGTGAGTTAAATATAAAATCATTGGCAACGCTAAAATAGCAGTTCCTACTCACTATTTCAAAGTTTTTCTTTTAGAGAATTATCCTGTTAATATAGTATCCCGAGCATATGTTATGCTCAGGAAGTGCATTGAATCTAGCATCCCCGTGAATACATTTATAAAAATTGAGAAGCCTTCTGGGATTCTCTTTTTAAACCATGAGAACTGTAATTCTCAACTATTTTACCGCCGCTTTACGCAGCCCTGCTTTCTTCATTGGTTAGCATCTGTTTTGGCGTTAAACCGAAAAACGCTACTTGATTAGGGAATTTATCAAGATTCTAATGCCTTTACTTCCTTTACCAATTTTGTTCTTAATCGATAAAGTCCTTACAATCAGTAAGAACTGCTGTTAGCATATCTTGAGCACCATCATCATTTTACAAGTCTTTTATTAACTTTATCAAAATGAAGTTTTTGAAGCGTAATTCGATATGCGAGATCTATCTTTTCCTTTGTTGGATCTTGATTTTTAATGCCAAGTGCTAGAGATACTTCGTCAAGCGTGGTCGTAAATCAATATTAAGTGTATCCGCAGACTGAAAGCTCTCATTGATGTCATGACCCGCTAAATTTATCAAATTGAAGATTAAATTCAAAGAATATTCTCTATCGCTAGCACAATTCTTTACATAAAATATTAATGACAATTTAAATAGTAGTAAAAGAAAACACTCGAATTCTGCATCATTAGTCTAAGTGGCGACTGATGGCATGAACGTTAAGTCTATCCCAATACCTAGAGAACCATCAGTTAGTAATACTCAGTGAAAAGGAGATTTATTTAATTTATATTTCTGTAATCTGCTACATGGCTTTTCAGGAAAAGTATATATAATTTTACCTTTTTTATAAAGACTTGCTAAAGCCTTCTTTAACCCACCTGAAATATGTTTATGTCCTAAAGCTTGCGACAATTCCCCTTTAGACAAAGGTCCTTTTTGAAGAAAATTAATTACCTCTTCTTCTAATGTCTCGGGCCTTGACTCGGGCCTCGACTCGGGCCTTGACTCGGGCCTTTCCTTCTCAATTCTTACAGCTTGTTCTTCAGGCATTTTTCCTGTGCTAAAAAAAAAGATGGGAAAAAAGTTGTTATAACTGAATCGGCTCGAACTTCCCAAATTGGTTTAGGATTTTCATTTGCTTTACACCAATCAATAATATTTAAAGTCCCTGTTCCCCATTTTTCTATAACGCCTGCACGATAAAAAACCCCAGCAATAATGGGATTCCAAGGCTTAGATTCATGGGGCTTTGTCAATTTTTCCGGAGTTATATTGAAATGCAAAACTCCAGGATTAATAATTTCCAAATGATCATCATATAGGGCAATTGCAACTGCGCCGCCAAAAGTTGTATAGTCTCGGTGACAAATTGCATTTGCCAAAGCTTTTTGGTCGCAAGTAGAGGATATAGGGGATAATCTTCTCGAATCATTTTACCCGGTACAACACGCCCCGAGATTGGCACATGATCCAATAAAAATGATTCTCCTCGTCTCAAAAGATTAAATGCATTTCCCCAATAATCACGATTGTCCATAAATCCCTTTAATCGATCTTTACCCCTGAATCGAGCCAGTCTAATCGAAAGCTGAGGATAGTTGGAAAACAACCTTTCACTCTTTCCATATAATGTGACTGCAGCATTAAGGATGTGACCGTCATCAATCAAACTTAGCCCCATTAAGACGGATTCTGAGTCAACATACGAAGGTTTTTTCATTCTACCCAGTGCTATTGCATTCTGAAGGGTGGATTGAATTTCTTCTTCATCCAAGTCTTGAACTGTCACCCAGTTTGGAGCAAACTTATTTTCCCATCTTCTGTAAGCATGAAATTTATCTAAAACTCGTTGCTCATATTCATTTCGTGGCATAATTTGTGTTGTTGGGCCATGTCGAAGATATGGACGGCCATCATAACAATAGGTTCCCATTTTCCCAGGAACTCTTAGTACAATAACAGATTTATCACCTTCTATAGCAATTGTTTCAATTTCAGGAAAAGCAGGTGGCTCAATTCTACGTAATTCCATTGTGATGTCTTCAAGTGTTTTAGCTATTACTTGTTGACCACTAACTTCACCTTTGTCAGACACACCGAATAAAACAAACCCACCCAAACCATTTAACAGAGCACAAACCGTTTTGATAGCTTCCGTTCGTTGACCCGCAGTCTTTTTAAACTCTAAAGTTTCTGATTAACCTTTTTCAACAAGTTTCCGAAGCTCTTCTAATCGCATTGTTTTCTCAACTATATTTGTTAGGAACAAAATTAAAATCTACACTTTAACATTCACTTCTTTCTCATACAATGCTAATATGGCCTCACACGCAATAAGGGACCTATCGATCTTTCTATTTTTTCGCAAACGATGAATATAAAGTTCGGTAAAAGCATGTTCTGCTTCCTCAGTCAAATAGACTGTTGCCTTTATTTTTTTCACAGATTGTTGTGCTGATAAAAAATTTTGATTCTTTAGTGCTTTTACATTTTGCTGTTCTAGCACACTTGTAGCTTCATCCATAACACTGCACTCCTCTTTGACGTATCATTGATTTAAAGTATAAGAAGTAAAGCTGTAAGATGTCAAAGTAATTTTATCACTTAAGAAAAGAAAGAATTCTATCGTTAAAGATATTTGATGTATCAGCGTCTTAGCTATAAAATAAACATATTGCTACGAAAAAAAATGGCTGCAAATTAATGTGTATAATGCTACTTATAAACATATATGGAGAAAAGAATGATATTGACGACAACAGATACAAGTAGCTTAGTTCGGACAAGCAATAATAGTTTTGAAGAGGCAAAGAGCTTACACTCTAATCTGATTTGGCAGCAATTGGAGCATATTAAGGTTTTTGAAGCCATTGATGTTTGGCTTTCTACATTGAGTCCAAAAACCCGGATCAATTATCAGTCCGGCTTACGTCTGCTAGCAGAATTGGGACTTATCTCCTCCCATATAAATTTACAAGCTTTTGCTCTGGTAAATCATGAAGCCATAATAGATCGGATCAAGCTGGTCCCCAAATGGAGCGAATGCAGCTGTCAATCAAGAGCCGCGTGCTATATCTCCTTCACGCGCTTTTTAAACAGAAGATCCCAAGGAATAATCAGCAGAGCTATTCCTAATAGAGATGGAAACGCAAAGACATTTTTTAAAGTTTATGATAAAGTCAAAACCTTAGCTATGACACAGTCTCAATGGATTCTTTTTCTAGAAGCGCTTGATAAAATAAGCCCGAGGGAGTGTTTAATGGCTAAGTTGATCCTTCAAGGGGGAAAAAGAGTCAATGAAGTGCTTTCTCTTAAAACTCAAGACATTGACTGGGATCGAAAAAAAATTGTTTTTGACCAGTCAAAAACTAGAGGGGTAAAGAAAACCACTGTCATTACGTATCCACAGAGTGTAATGGAAAAACTAAAGGATTATCTTGGAGATAGAACCGGGATAGTTTTTATCACTCGTACGGGCAAGCCTGTTAAACTTAATCAATTAACGCAAACCTTCGCAAAAGCAGGAAATCATGCTGCAATCCCCTTTAAAGTGACACCCCATGTCCTCAGAACCTCCACCGTAACATATTTTAAACAACAAGGATTTCAAGACAGCGACATCATGAAGGTCACAGGACATGCAAGCGCAGCAATGGTCAATGCTTATGATAAGACATCCCAAGAAGCTAATGCGACAGAAAAGGTGCAATTGGTTTTTTAATACGTAATCAAATAATATATTTTTTTGAAGGCTATAAATCGATTTTATTTAGGATTTAACCCCATAAAATTGAACCTATCTTAGTTGAAGCATTGGCAAGAGCGTTCTTCAGTTTCATAATAATCTATCTTGAGCAAATTGTGAGTACCTTGGGGTACGGCCTTGTTAGATGGGGATCAATTGACTAGTAAGGCAATAGCTAGCTTAAGTATGTAGTACTTTTGCAAAAGAAAAAATTTATTTCAAAATTAACCAGGGAATTGCTTTGATTACCATATCCAAAAGATCTTTTAACCAGGTCCAAATAGACACTTCGTCTCAAATAATCACTGAGAAGTTAGAAGATTTTCTCCATTTTCCAGAATTTATTTCAAAAATTTTTTCTCTGCTAAATTGTAAGCAGCTTGGCCAATGCTGTTTGGTGAGCAAAAAATGGAATACCCAATTGAATCTCGATTTAAATTCCCAGATTTGGCTAGATCTTTTTTATAGTGATATCGCTTTTGGACCAGAAAAATGGGCACGCAAGGTTGGAAATGACATTGTGAACCTGGAAGATAATGAGCATAAATTAGCCAAAAATAATCTGCCAAAAAATTGCGTTGAATTTCTCAAAAGCCCGTGCAAGGTTTTTCCAGGAGAATTTACGCTTAATATCCATTTGATTGTTTATCGACCCAAATCTCTTACCGTGAATATACTGGGGGAGCTCTTGATGTCTTATTTCCCAGATAACGACAAGGAAATGGACATTGATGGTAGCGAAGGAGATACTTGTGACGGTTACCAATACATTGATAGGGATATTGTTGATCAATATGGAGCTAAGTTAGGTGAAAATTCAGGTTGGGTAATTATGACAAAAAACGTTATTCCCGGCAGTAAGGAGTTTAAAAGGCATATCAATGAAATTTATCAAAAAGAAATTGGTTTAGTCAAAGAACTTTCAACAAAAACGAAGAGATTGTATGAAATTCCTGAAATGGTGTCCGTCTTAGCTTGTCTCATTGCAGACTACATCAGCACTAGAAATAAAAAGAGCTTACTTAAATCTAAAAATCAAGGGGCCTTTTTGGGTCAGATCAACTTTATACTCGCTGTCAAGATACAATTGGTCAAGTTAAAATTGTTGTTGGGGGATTCGATATAAGCGGTGTCAATGTTATTTTTTCCCTCACGCAATCTGTTAACGTTGTTGTTACTTGCCAATTGCTCTGTAAGCCGGGAGAAATTCTGGCCATTGATCCTAGATAATTTTGGCTTTGTGGCAATAAAAATCATGGAAGCGTAGGCCAAGGTGATAATGGTCATAGTCGGAAACATGATTTGAAAATGTTGACAGAGGGATTTAACAATGTGCTCAAAATGTGAATAAGCCGTTGTGCAAAGCTTTCAAAGTACCTTCAAGAAGTTCAGCTCTTCTAGAGCAATAAGGTGATTAAATCTATCCCGTCTAATACTGTTAAGCGAGTGGCAATGCCTCCCCAAAAACCGTGAATGAGTGGTTTTCGAGTCTTGACTTAAAAAAATCAGTATGGAATTATGCTCGTAGGGCTGTTTAGCCCCAGTTAGCAGTTGGCTAATTGGGGCTTTAATAATTGGTTGATTTGGCCTGGATTCGGGTCATATTCGCATATAATGATTTTAAGAATCATAAAATTTAGTGCTTAAATGTTTACAGTTACCAGCAATGGCTTGTAACTTTCATAATATTACTATCTAGAAATCCCTGCTTTTTAAATAAATCGCCGTCAAAGCTCTGTAAATGAGGAATAACTTTAAAGGGTATTCCGCCTGCTTATCAGCTTTTGCAAATGTTCGAGCTAAGAGAGTAATTATAATTGCATTGCCAGATTGGGTAATGAAAATTTTTCCTTTTCTTCGATTAATCTATCCCATTAGTTTTTCCATAATACCTTGTGGATATGTTATGCGGGTATTTTTTTTAATACTTTGGCCTTAGATTGTTCAAAATTAATTTTCCTGCGCAGTCGATGTCTTGTGTTTTAAGTTTTAACCCCTCGTTAACGTGGTTCCCACCTTGAATTATTAATTTTGCTTTTAAGCACTCCCTAGGTCTTGTTTCTCTAAAGCTCTAGAAAAAGAATTTATTGAGATTGTGGCACCTATTGAGTCCTTACTTTATCACAGACTTTAAAAATGTCTTAGCTTGGCCTCCCTTATTGGGTAATAGCCCTACTGATATTTCCTTAAAATCCTACTGCAGTCATTAATTTATCTACTTCGCCACAGCAGATCGTGGCAGGAAGATTTTGTTATATAGTAATCTTTATTGCCACAGTTTGATGCTATTGTATTCAGATTGTGCCATTCACAACAGCACGAGAGTATTCACCGAGCCTAAATGTCCCTCAAGTATTTGGTTGCAGGTGCCGTTGGTAGGATCCCAAAGTGTAATAGTCGATAAACTATGCCTGTTCCTGTTCCACTATCTGAAACTAAAATCTCTTTTAGTGTCAGTTCTTTAAGATCTTTAAAAGCTGTTCGGTCTGAAACCCCTGTGATAGTTCGATCTTTGGCATTTTATATATTCCCATGCTCTTTGATATAATCTATCGCTAAGAGCTACCTTTCAGATTGCTCGAGCAGGAAAATTATTCAATAAAGTGGTTTTTAAGGACCTCTCGTATTGCAAAAATCAAAATTAAGTAATAGCATGTAGATATGAATAAAAATCATTCCAAAACTCGTTCGTTATGGATCGCTACGACAAGTGATACCAACTATTTTTCTTTGCAAGGAGAATGTGAAGTCGATGTGGCTATTTTAGGAGGAGGTATTGCAGGGCTATCGGCTGCTTTTTTTTTAAAAGAAGCTGGGGCCACTGTAGCAGTAGTAGAAGCTCAAAAAATTGCACAGGGCGTAACTGGGAATACAACAGCTAAAATTACCTCTCTTCATAATCTAATTTATTCTCATTTAATTAAAAAGTATGGCGAGCAGACTGCTTATCTATATGGCGAAGCCAACCAAAGTATTAATTGCGATTTTACACGTGCGCCGGCGTAATTGGTGCTGCCTTAAAAGAAAAAGGGGAATTGAAACTTAATGCCTTTATATCTGAAGGGATTGTAATGAATGTCGCTTTTATATTTAATAGGGGAATACAACATGGCCTCTTGCAATCTATTGAGTTCGTTTTAAAGACTGAGTATAATCAAACAAACATGGTACATTGTGTTGCACTGCAATAACAATAATTTAGGGAGGAATATGATTACAAGTGTTTTAGAAGGTGATAGCCATCGGTATTATCTCAGAAATGAGAAAGAAATAATTAGTCCGGATTCTAATCCAAGGAAAAATTTAAAAAGAACTTTTTCTAAGGCAAATCCATTGACAGCAAATGCCCTCCAACAACTCCCAGCTGACCTTGAAGAACTCATTGCAAATGGTCTAGCTTGGCAATTAAAAAGTGACTCCGATATTAAAAAGCTAACTTGTACTATAAAGCGATTAAAGACCTTATGTATTTATGGTACTGAAGAGGGATTGTCTGCAAAAGATTTAAGGGCAATATTAAAGGCAAACCTGCAAATCGAAAAGCTGCTGGCAAGTAATTCAAACATTGATAATAAGGCTTTGAATGCTGTACCGAAGAATACAATTGAATCCATTAGTCTTCATTACTGCGAGAAATTAAGCTCTCAAGAACTTATAGATTTTTTAGTAAATAACAAACAGCTTAAAAATTTGCAGTTAAGTCATACTTTGGTGACAAAAGATGTTGCTATAGCAATTGCACAACACTGTTCCCAACTAGAGGTTTTAGAGCTCACACATTCAACTGAAATTCAAGAAGAAGATTATCAATATTGCGCATAAGTGTTCTAGACTCAAAGAAATTACTATGTATGGTGCTGAGGCCTTCTCGGATCGGGTCATGATAGAATTCCTTAATCATTGTCATGGACTGACAAAAATCGATGTTAGTTATACCGGTGTTACCGACCTCTCCCTAAAGGCAATTACAGATTTAAAGATCCCAATCAAAACATTACGTATTAACGGTTGTTAATCTTTGTAGCATGCAAATCTACATAGGCCCTTTTGGCACACCTGAACCTCGAATTAAAGACATGGTGATCTGGAGCTTTAAAGAAATTGATTATAAAGTTCTTAACCCAAGTTCACCAGCTTCCGTGAGGAAGTTTGCAGATTCTTGACTACATTTTAAATTTATACAATAGTTTTTTTAGACCTCAAAATTGAGGAAGAAAGTCCTAATGCCCTATATATTTCC
>JACCRY010000003.1 GCA_013813265.1 Parachlamydiaceae bacterium | reverse complement strand
AAAGAAAGTGTGACCTTCATTTGAACCAACCCGAAATAACAGTGATTCGGTCAAGTTTATCATGAACTGTCCCAATAAGTTTAGCAGGGAAAATTTTCCAAGCTGTAAAGAATTGCCTTCCGAATCACAATAGGACAAAGTCAGACGTTCCAAACGACTCATTAGATTTAGTATTTTGGTTAAGCTGAGATGACGACCATCAGGATGTTCAATAATCTCGTGTATATCTTACGATGCAGCTTTATGAAAGTGAATTGAGGAGTTTAGACATATCTTTTTAGTTCATTCCGAATGGTTTTTTTCGGATGACTTGTATTTGAGGAGGCAGCTTCTTTATCGAACAATCGGTAATCCGTCCACAATGCGTAAGATTAACTATTTTCAACTTTTCGAATTTGCTTAGATAAAGTAGTCCTTTATCTGTAATTTTTTCGCAAAATGATAAATCAATTGATTCTAGATTTTGAAATGAACTCAAATACTTAAGACTCCTATCTGTAATTTCACAGTTTCGTAGTGAAAGCTCTTGAAGGGCTGGTAGATTAGAAAGAACTAAAACCCCATGATCGCTAATAGGAGTATTTCCTAGCCCTAAGCACAATAAATTTTTCATTGTGGCGATGTAGCGCATGCCCTCATTTGTAATACGTAAAGAAGAATCTAAATCGAGTGAATGTAAATGTTCTAACTTGGCTATCTGCTTTAAATTTCGATTATATATGTATTTACACCAAATTAAACTTAAATCAACAAGCTGTTCTAATAGGAATAATTTATGGAAAAATATATCATTAATTTCGCAATATTGGCCAAGGCTCAAATGAGTTAGCTGTGAGAGACGCCAGACGTGCTTTAGTCCCTTCTTTCTAGCATAACTCCCGTAACATAGGTGAAATCTTAGGAGTTTTGGAAATAAATCAAGAAAAGCGAGAACTTCATCATCTGGCTCTCCCAAACTGATCGATTCTAAACCAGGGCAATAAGCAGCCAAGAGTCTAAAATCTTCTATTGTTTTTGCTGTCATCCTATTGTATTCTTTTGAGATGACTGCTTCAAACCCCTCATACTTTTTCACGAATCCCAAAAGATATATCCAATTAGATAAATCCATATCAATAGTGAGAGTAAGTTCTTTGATTTTTTGAAGAATATACTTAACTTCTTCGGGGGATAATTCCCTCAATTTCACCGCTTCAACTAATTCATCAAAAGTTTTCATCATTTTCTTCTCATAAAATTTTTCAAATAAGTATCACCTTGAAACATTTTTTTCCACATGCGGGATTGAACGCGTTGACTCATTTTATAGGACCTTTTGAATAATTTACAATCACAAAAAATGTTGGATGGTTTAATGAGAATAGCGCCGAACGGACCGAGTTTGCCATGTTGGACTTAAATCTTTAATTGCGAAATTGTCTAGAGCTATCCTTATTGCCATACTCATCCGAGACTTTTTTTTATTTTAATACCAATTTTTTCCAGCTGCTTAAAAGAGGCCAAAGATCAAGTTCTTTAGAGGCCATTCTTTTGATGGAAATTGTTCTAATTGACTCCATGATCAGGAAGGATCACTTTTTTGGATAACAAACGGTCACTATTCACCTTTTCGGTCAAAGCCTCAAGACAAAGAGCATCATCGGCATCGAAACTCAGCAGACTACTGTGGCCAGCTGCGTCTCGCATGCAGAGTCAATATATTTAATAAAATTATCTGTTTTTCTCTTATCTGCCGGCACAACAATCCTTTTGTTATAAGGTTATCTTGGGTTGAGCTTAGAGCTAAAACTCTTTCATTGGATTGATCCATTTCCAACTTAAGTGTGATTATATTAAGTATACAGTTCTTGTGAAGAATTGAGGCATGCTCTGAACTGTAACTCCCACGGCATTTACCTTACAAAAAGTATAATCAGACTAGGAAGGGCGTCTTCTCCTCGTGTTTATCTTCAAAGTCAGTGCAATACAAAGGGGGAGACCGGCTGCCCTTTTTCAGTCTCCCACATTGACCAAGGATTTTTTCTGAGTAAGTGAACGCTGAGAGGCTGTGAAAAAATTGGAAAGATGCTTCAGTTGGCTGAAAAGTTGCATCTGACGCACTTCTCTCCTCGGTCGTAGCTATGGCTACGACGTCGTCAAGAATTGCATCAGCTGCAACTTTCGCCTAACTGCTGCATTATTTC
>JACCRY010000252.1 GCA_013813265.1 Parachlamydiaceae bacterium | reverse complement strand
GTATATATATACAGGGGCGATTTCAATCGTTGAATCGCGAGGATTTTTCAAAGCCAAAATGCCATCAAAATGAACACCCTAGCCCTAGGCTGTAATAAGTCAGGCCTTCAGTCTGGAAAACGGGGTCATATATATGTCACGAAACATGTGTCCAACTGTAAGGAATAGTCTCCGCACTCCAAAGCTTTCACCGAGCAAAATTCTGTAAGTCAAAACTTGCTCCCTTTAATGTAATTTTCAGGACAGATTATCCCATGCACTCTTTCCATTTTCTTTCATTTGAAGGCCTCTCCATCTTTGAACAGCTCCAAATTGAAGAAGCTCTTTTTCGAGCTGACAATCGTAATTGGTGTCTAGTAAATCATGGAACTTCTCCTGCAATCGTCATGGGAATTTCAGGAAAGCAATCTCAACACATCAATTCAGAACAAATGATCCAAAAACCAATACCTGTGATTCGTCGCTTTAGTGGAGGTGGCACTGTTGTTGTTGATGAACAAACGCTTTTTTATACCCTTATAGGCAATCGCTCAATCTTGGATTTTCCTTGCTATCCCGATGAACTTTTACGCTGGACAGAAAAATTGTATGCACCAGCTTTTGCCGGGATAAATTTTTCCTTACGAGATAACGATTATATCATCAAAGACCGCAAATTTGGAGGAAATGCGCAGTATATTTCTAAGGATCGCTGGTTGCACCACAGTTCATTGTTATGGGATTATAATGCAAACATGATGAAATATTTGCTAATGCCTCCAAAAATGCCTGCATACAGAAATTTGCGCGAACATTCTTCGTTTTTATGTCGCCTTAGCGACCATTTTGGTTCTTCTGATCTTATTAAAACAAAAATGATTGAAGCATTACAAAGTAAACTCACCCTAGTTCCTACCTCTTTGGCAGAAATCAAGCCTCTTTTTGAAAGAGACTATAGACGTTTTACTAAATTAATCAATGGACATTCTGATGCTGCAGATACAGAAAAGTCTGGGAGCAGCAAAGATTAAGCTGGGGTTTGAAATTATTCGCAAGTTATTTAGTAAAAGTGGTGCCGCGCCTTTCATAATGTCAGGCACCTTAGCCAGCTCAGCACAAGGTCAATTAAGTTGTTAACCCTCTTCTTGTAACCTTATATACCTATACATTAAAAGGCATTTTTATTACTATTAAATTCATTTACTCTGCCACAAATATAAATAAGAGGCTTTAAGAATGCCAATAGGTTTAAATGTTCTCTCAGGTGCCTCTTTCCTTTTAGGGGCCATCAATGCATTCCTCCCGTGGAGACTGTACTTACAGGAAGATGCCAAGCAGCTGAGCGAAGAAAAAAGAAATCAACTTGAAATAAAAATTCAAGAACTAGCAAATAAATTAGGCATCAGCAAACCTGTAGAATTAATAGAGATTAAAGGCATGGTTGGTCAAGCTCAAGCTCTGGGCATAGATATGTTGCCTGGTAGAATAGGAATAGCTATCGATCCAGATATGGTTGAAAGCATTCCAGAAGCAGAGCTCGAATTTTTAATTTCTCACGAGCTATCCCACATTAAAACAAATGATATTTTTTGGATGATGGTTGTTCCGGCCATTATAGGCGGGATAAGTACCTTAGCAATTTGTATTTTATTTCCTTCGCTGGCAACCTTGTTTTCCCCACTTATTATGGGCATATTCATGGTAGCTTCTCCTGCAGCAGTCATTGGGTTGGCAGTATCTGTTGCTGCTTTGATATTTTTTTCTCGATGGAGAGAGGAATGTGCAGATAAGTTGGGTTTTTCCGTTTGTTCAGATGAGGCTCAAAAGGCTGCTGCGACTTTTTTCGAGAATTTGAGGACAACTATGATCGAGTTAAAAAATAATCAAGAAGATGATTCTTGTTTTGACCAATTTTTAAAAAATTATTTTCTTACGGAAGACGGTGATGATCTCCTGGATCTTTCCCATCCAACGTTAACCGCTAGAATAAAATATCTGCAACCGAATCTTGTTTGAACCTTAAAAAACGTAAAAAAAGGGTTTTTATTGCCTTGTATTTCCTCTTGTTCTACCCTCCCCCATCCTCCTTTCCTGAAAAATTTGCTGTAAGCTTAGGCATTTTTTTAGTTGACGCTGCGCTTTTTATTAGATCGTGCATCAGTCGGTGTGTCCAGTTACAAGTTCCACACACTTTCTTTTGATTTAATTTCAAATATTTATTTGACATAGTGAACCAAAAGAGAGGCGCCTATGACGCAGACCCTTGTTGCATATAATATTGGGAATTACCTTCTAGATTGTCTTTATGACTATGGTGTCAAACACATTTTCGGAATCCCCGGAGATTATATCCTACAATTTGACAAACTGATTGAACAGCATAAAATCAAATATATAAACGCTACAAGCGAAAATTCTGCTGGTAACATGGCGGATGCCTACGGTCGTTTACGGGGACTTGGAGTAGTTTGCATCACGTACGGCGTCGGAATCAATATCTCTAATGCACTTGCTCAAGCGTATGCAGAAAGTTCCCCCTTAGTTGTTATTTCCGGAGCTCCAAACCTTTCTGAATATGATAAAGGACAAAAATTACACCATTTACTTAATAAAAATTCGATCTTACATCAAATGGACACCACGCAATTAGAGATTTTTTCTCATTTCACTATAGATCAAGCCATATTGACATCTGCCGAAGAAGCCAAAACTCAAATTGACAGAGTTTTATGGAGCTGTCAAAAGCATAAAAAACCGGTTTATATCGAAATCCCACGAGGGATGGCATTGGCTACACTGCCCCAAATAGTTCATGAACAGGAAACTTCCCAAAATCTAGCTTCATTTCAAAGTACTCCTACTAGCCGTGCAATCGCTTTACACCCTATTTTGGAGCAAATCAAACATTTGCTACAAAAAAGCGAAAAGCCAGTCATTTGGGCCGGCCATGAAATTTTACGTTATCATTTATCTTCTGCTCTTATAGCCTTCGCAGCCCAAAATCAGATTCCGATTGCCTCTACACTTCTTGGAAAAACTGTCATCAATGAAGATCATCCTTTGTCCTTGGGGGTATATCAAGGAAAAATGAGCCGGTCCGAAGTACGAGATACAGTTGAGAAGGGTGATTGCTTACTCATGCTTGGTGGAATTTTATCCGATGTCGACACCGGTATTTATACAACGGAACTCAACCATCAACACAAAATTTTTGCCACAGCTGCTGAAATCGTCATTGATGGCCAAAGTTACTTCGGTCTTGATTTTGCTGATTTTATCCAAGCTTTAGCTGAAACAGCACAATTAGCTGCTCCCGAACGCCGAACGATTGGTATTGTAGGTGATGGAGCTTTTCAAATGACAGCAACAGAACTTTCAACAGCAGCTCGCTATAAGTTGGACCCCATTATGATTGTATTGAACAATCAAGGCTATGGTACAGAACGCCCTCTTTTAGAGGGAGAGTATAATGATATCCATAATTGGAATTACAGTTTTCTTCCCAAATTACTCAATTGTGGAGTCGGCATAAAAGTTTCTACGGAAGATGCTTTCGACACTGCTTTTAAAGCAGCACTAACGCAGCGTGGTCAATTTCATCTTATCGAAGTAGAACTGGACAAGACAGACTTTTCCCCTGCATTAAATCGATTTCTATCTTTTGTAAATGGAACTAAAACAAATGATAGAACCGCTGAAATGGTAATGCCAAACAATTAAATTAACGTGTATATCTTTCAACATTATTGAAAAGGAGTCCTCAATGTTTTTTAAAATCTTTTGCGCAGCCACGATGGCTTTTGGAGTTTTTTCTGTTGCAAATCCACTTGATGCGAAAATACCTTGTAATTCTAGTGGAGTAAGATCTGATTGTTCAAAAGAGTCGGCCAAGAAGCTTGGCAGAAAATTAGTCGAACAACTTTGGCGCGATGTTAAATATCAACGTGTACACGCTTACTCAGCATTACTTGCGGATAATTTTAAAGGCCTCAGTGAATCTGGACATTATAGCAGACATGATCAAATTGTTGGATTTGAAAATGCAACTCTAATTGATTTTGATATTCGACGTCTTACTGCTGAACGATATGGAGATTCTCTTGTTGTTTCTTATAATTTTGTTGCAGAATCCAAAGGGCTTACAAGTGGACCTAACATAGATTTTTGGCATAAGATTGACTGTAAATGGACTCTCGTAGGGCATTCTTATGTACCATTTCTTCACTGAAACCAAGGGCCTAGTCGCCGTTTTTTAGTTGTTTTACCCAATTTTGCTGTTGACATGAGAGTGGTGACTGGCCTAGGGTGTTGATTTGAACCATAAATGTTAGTAATGTACATTTTAAATTTTGCCCTTCAAAAACAGAAAAGTTTGATTGATTTTGGAGTGTTGACATGTCTCTGCTTTGTTCGCCTTCGACGAACAAAGCAGGGACATGTTGGGCTTGAAATTATTGAGTGCTTTTTAAAGCATAAATTCATTTAAACAAAAAAGGCGATCTTTTAAGATCGCCCTATTTTGGAGAAAAAACATACTATAATTCTTCGTGATCATGATCTGTTAAATGCTCGGTTCTTTGCTGATGTTTTTCATGCTTTTTGGCACGACGCTCTTTTAACGTCATAGTAGCCTTTTTTTTCTCGTTTCTCCGTTGTTTAGATTCCTTAGCCATATTACCTCCTTAAATGTAATATTATTCCGGATCCTATTTATATTCTATAATTAGCATATATTTTTGTCAAACTGACTGATTTAATTCTTTAGTATTCCATTATAGAGAGAATTAATAATAGAATCTTTACTATTGGAATCTCGAATATCCCCTGAAAGCTCCCAAAACATGGCGCCGCGAAGTTTTTGAGCTTTAATAAACTTCAGTTTTTCATTTACGGTTTTTATATCTTCATACGTATAAAAAACTCCGTCTTCAATGTAAGGATTAAATATCCAGGAAACTTTTGCGTCTTCATCCCATGAAACTATATATTGATCTGGGTTACTTTTAATTTTTTGTATAATATCTTTATAATCTAGAACTCCATCTTCCCAGGTGCCTCGTGAGGATTTAGCTGCAGCCTGAAATAATCCAAAATTATCTACGTTTACTCCAGCCCAGCCTCTAGAATAGATCGGGATTCCGAGAACTAATTGATACGAAGATACACCTGCTTGCAGATAGCTATTGATGGCATAGGAAACATTATAGATAGGAGCCAAGGGTGATGGATCCAAAAAGTTTTGGTATAAAGGGGCTTGATGATTACTAGTTTTCTCCCAAGCACCATGAAAATCGTAGGCCATAACATTATACCAATCAATAAATTCTGCTGCTGCCGCTAATTCATAATGTTTCATTTGAGAACCCGCAGGAGAAGCAACAGTCAAAAGATATTTTTTTTGTGTAGATTTTTGCAGCTGATTCATTTGATGCCTTAACTCTGCCATAAGCAAAGTAAAGTTTTCCTTATCTTCTGGTCGACCTTTTGCTATCCCGCCCCCTATGGGATATTCCCAATCAATGTCTATTCCATCAAAACCATATTTATTCATAAAATTAACAGCTGAAAGAGCGAATTTAACACGTGATTCTGGAGTGAGTGCGACATCAGTAAAAGGATCGGATAAAGTCCAACCCCCAATAGCAATAAGAGTTTTAAGGTGTGGATGTTTTTTCTTCAAAAGTTGCAGTTGTTTAAAACTTCCAGTTAAGCTTTCATCCCAGCTGTCTCCAGGATATTTTTTATCCAAAGCGGCATAGGAATCAAATATTGTGACCTCACCATTCGAATTGATCTGGGCAAAAGCGTAATTAATATGCGTTAGTTTTTCTGCGGGTATGTCAGATACTTGGTAATTCCGATCATAAACACCCCACTCGGCAAAATAGCCAACGACTACAGGTTCAACAGCATCAACAGCATAAAGCGAAGCTGAAGCACAAAATAAAAATATAAGAGAACTTAAAATCTTGATGCAAAGCATAGAATTCCTTTAAAGAATGTTTTGACGAAAAATATAGTTACTTATACTTAATAAACAATAAAAAAACAACCCCTTTTGGTTTATTCAATTCAATAATATTTTGCTGTGTTGCTAGAAATAAAGATGGCTAATAACTTTGAGTATAGCAGCCAAGTATTAGCTTTAGGTCGTTTAGGAAATATGATCATATAAATTATTAGATCTTGAACAAAGAAGAAATATAGGCAGAATACTTCACGTTCAATTCTTAGGGATGCCCAACAAAGTGATTAAGAGTAGTGACGCTTGCAAAAATAGTGTCACTACTTCTTATATTTTCACTTCACAATTTTAATACCAGGCGGCTTCCATGTGCCATTTAAGATGGTAGGATCCTCTTTTTTAGGCCAATAAAGACGTAACATCAGAATGAACTCATCTTTCGGTGCAGGCAACCAATTCGATTCTTTATCTTTCCCAGGATTTTTATTCTGGATATAAAAATCTATCGACCCATCTTTATTAGGGATAAAGGCATTTCTTTGACTTAGCTGATGGCGATTCAGTGGATTGTCCACAAAAAAGAAGTTGTTATCGTACATCGTTAAAGACCAGAATCCATTGACTGGAGGCAATTGACCTTTTTCTATGTGCATTACATAAGTGTTTATGCCGTTATACAGATTGCCTTCAACGTCCATTTTGGAGGTAGGATATACTGCATCTTCCGGTTTGTTAGCCCCAAGTCCAAACATCGTTATAATCGCCCGGTTTACATAATCAGTGCCGTAGACTCCTGTTTTTGTAAAGATCTCCCAGCCATTTACACTAATTCCGGATTTACTAAACTGAGCCTTGATTTCTTCGAGGGCAGCCACTGGAGCTTTATGTAGGCCTTGGGCCACATTTGGTTCGATCATATTGATATCAAAGTCTTTTCCAGGAATAATACCTATTTTGGCCATTTTCTCGACTATTGGAGCATCTTCTTTTGCAGGCGGATTATTCTTCATCAGTGAGGCCATCAATTTAAAATAAGCTTCTGCATTCATTTGATTCACCTGAACACGCGTCGGAGTCGTCATATCTATAAAAGGATCGACTTTTCCTTCTGGTTGTGTATAGGGCTTTCCATAAAAACTGAGTGGAACTAAAGAATATTTATCTTGAATTGCGTGTACTGCCCTGTAATCTTCCTCTGTTCCCGTGCAGTAAGTGCGTCCAATGATCCAGACCAAAGAAGTAGGGGATTTGTATTCGGTAATTCCTTCAGGAAGCTTCCCTTCCCATTGGGGGCCAGTAATGGCATATTTTTGGGCCTTTGTACCTGTTGTGCGTGTACCAGGGACTTGGAAGACCTCAGTCCACGCACTAAGCATAGGCATCAAGTAGTAGCGTCCAGCCTCATCTGGTAGACTCAGAATATAGGGTTCCTTACTGACGTCCAACCATGCTGAAGAATAAAGAGTGTCCGCATTTGGGGCTGTTACTTTTTTAAATGTAGATTTTGGATATTTACGCAAGTTAACGAATTGCCCCATTGGAGCTCCAAAGGAACCGTCAGGTTCAGATACATTGGTTGTCAATCGGCGAGTCATTTCCATCGTTATTAGTGGATAGCCATAAATATAAGCTTCTATTGCAATAGCCTCCGCCTCTGCATCAGACAAACTAGCTTCTTGAGCTCCAATTGTTGAAATAACTGCTAATCCAGGCTTGGTTCAAATGAAGG
>JACCRY010000246.1 GCA_013813265.1 Parachlamydiaceae bacterium | reverse complement strand
GTTTAAACAAGCCGCTTAAATAATCTCTTAAATCCAGAAAATCATTTTTTAAAAAACCGGCCTAAAAGTGGGCAGGCTCGTGATCGCCTTATGTTACCTAATTTTGGTCATTTCTGAACCATGCCCTGATTTCAACATTTTTAGATAACATGCTTTTTTTCTTGCGCTTTGACACCTTTTTTTTTAAAATCTTTATGCACGCGAATTTATAATCATTACCCGTAGATCTTTATGGCGATCATTTCTGTTAAACACCTGTGGAAACAATTCCACCGAGCCAAGAAGCGTCCAGGATTTTGGGGAGGAATCTCTTCATTTTTTTCACGTGAATACCACATTAAAAAAGCTTTAGATCATGTCTCCTTTGATATTCAAGAAGGAGAAATCGTCGGCTACATTGGGCCTAATGGCGCTGGAAAAAGCACGACTGTCAAAATTCTATCAGGAATCCTTGTTCCAAATGGCGGTGAAGTCAAAATATTAGGTAAAACCCCTTGGGAACATCGCATTGACACTGCTCGTGACATCGGAGTTGTCTTCGGGCAAAGAACTCAGCTTTGGTGGGATCTACCGGTCATTGAGTCATTCGAACTTTTAAGGGATATTTATGCAATTCCTAGCCACAACTATCGCAAAAACCTAGAATCTTTGGTTCAGACGCTTGAGCTCTCAAAATTATTACATGTGCCTGTTCGACAATTAAGCCTTGGACAACGCATGCGTTGTGATATCGCGGCTTCGCTCCTTCACTCTCCAAAAATATTATTTCTGGATGAGCCGACTATCGGTTTAGACGCTGTCAGTAAGTTAGCCATGCGTGACTTCATCCGCCTTTTAAACAAAGAAAACAAAGTTACGGTCATGTTAACTACTCATGACATGGATGATATTGAATCCTTATGCAATCGCGTAATTATCCTAAATGAAGGTCATATCTTTTTAGATGGTACTTTGGCTCAATTACGAAACAAAATATCCCCTGAAAGACGTCTAATCGTTGACTTATTAAACGAAAACGACTCTATTACTGATCCACAAGCAACAATCGTGAAACAAGAGGGGCACCGTGTATGGCTAAACTTCGATCCCACCAGTATTTCAACACCTGAACTCATTACCCGCATAACAACAAAGCATCTTATCACAGATCTTTTCATAGAAAATCCACCTATCGAAGAAATCATTGCCCGGTTTTACCGAGATGTAAATTTATGAAAGCTTACTTAGCAATTTTAAAATGCCGTTTTTCCGTACTTTTCCAATACCGCGCAGCAGCCCTTGCTGGGCTATGCACCCAACTATTTTGGGGATTAATCAAAGTCATGGTCTTAAGTGCCTTCTATGCAGAGTCCAGTCGACCTCAGCCCATGTCTCTGGAACAAGCCATTACCTTTATTTGGCTTGGACAAGCTCTCATTGGATTATTGCCATGGACCCTTGACAAGGAAGTGGAGGAACAAATCAACACCGGAAATGTAGCCTATGAATTAGTTCGACCACTAAATCTCTATTGGATTTGGTACTTTCGTTCCTTTGCGATTCGTTTTGTGCCAACTGCAATGCGATTTATTCCTGTGTTTATTGTCGCAGGGCTTTCCCTCGGATTAGACGCGCCTATATCCATGTATGCGGGCATAGCATTCGCTGTCTCATTAATATTTTCAGTAATTTTAGCTTCTTCTATCACAACATTTGTGATGACAAGCCTCCTTTGGACAATTTCAGGAGAAGGATTAAAACGTCTGTTGCCTCATACTGTAGTGCTGTTATCGGGAATGGTTGTTCCCTTGCCTCTATTTCCTGAATGGATTCAGCCTTTTTTAAGCATACAACCTTTTCGCGGAGTACTTGACATCCCCTTCCGACTTTACACAGGCATTATTCCTGCGAATGAATCGCTTTATTATCTTGCCTTTCAACTGATTTGGTCTCTTCTCATCATAGTGGCTGGAAAAACTTTGATCGCTCGAGGAATTAATCGATTGACAATTCAAGGAGGCTAGTAAAGGATATGATTAGAAAGATTCGTCTCTATTTTCGATTAATTGCAGTCTCTGTACGCATGCAGATGCAGCATCGAGCATCCTTCATCATGTTAACGCTTGCACTTTTTCTCTCTTCTTTTATGGATATTTTTGGAATTTGGGTTTTATTTGATCGCTTTAAAATGATTCAGCAATGGACGCTTAAAGAGGTAGCATTACTCTATGGAATCATGAATATGAGTTTTGCTTTAGCTGAAATGAGTGCTAAGGTATTTGATAATTTTAGCCAAATGGTTAAAAGAGGGGATTTCGACCGTGTCTTGCTACGACCTCTTGGAACTCTATTCCAAATCGCATCTTCTGAAATTCAAATTATGAGAATTGGCCGTTTTCTACAAGGTGCTGTCATTTTAAATTACGGTTTTCGTGAAATGGACCTATCCTTTTTCTCATTTCAAACACTCGTAATATTGCTGACAATTATGAGCACAAGCTGCGTTTTTTACGGGCTATTTATTCTTCAAGCAACTCTCTCCTTTTGGACGACAGAAACGTTAGAACTCATGAATATTGTCACTTATGGAGGATTAGAGTCAGGTCAATATCCCCTTAGCATCTATACGCAATCATTCAGATTTTTTTTTACCTTCATTATCCCTTTAGGGTGTGTTGCCTATTATCCCCTTGCTACAGCATTGCGACTTGAGAATTTCCCCTTGTGGACGGCAGCTTTTTTTCCTTTAAGTGGAATACTATTTTTGTACTTGTGTTGTCAGGTCTGGAAGCTTGGAGTGCGCCACTATCATTCGACTGGAAGCTAAGGAACTGGATTAGGCAGAGAGCACAGAGAAAGGAAGAGAGAAAAAATATTACTCAGAAGGGAGATTGCAAAACTCGAAAAAATAAAATTTGAGAGATTTTTAAATGAAGATCGAAAACCTTTGGGTTAACTTTTTATGTTTTCGATCTTCATTTATAAGATCCAAAAGGCTGTCTTTTCGCGTTTTGCAATTCCCTCTAAGTATTAAAAAAATTGTTTCCTTCTTTTCATTTACCATTTCTAGATTTAACTAAATCTCTGCTGAATAACTCTAGAATCACTTGATTTGATTGCTTTTGTAGTAAATTACACATTGAATTGTACTCATCAATAACTTGAGTAGATGTAACTTCATCTCGTAGCCATTCCTTAAGTAACCGATCAAGTTCACTTAAGCCTAATAGGCCAAAATTGGCACCTGAAGCTGTAATGAAATGAGGTTTTAGTACTGAGTCTCCACCGCAAAAAATAAGTTGTGGAACGATTTCGTTATCTTTTTTCGGGCTAGATAATGCAGCTTGCTTCGCATGCTGTAAATCTACCGGCACTCTAAAGGCCTTATAAGGGGAGGATAAGCCAATATCTCTCATCATTTGCGATATGACTCCCGGAAGCTTTCCTTCTACAATTTTTTTTGCCAGAATTTCGTCTCTTGAAGTTAAGGGTTCTTTTGAAATGTCAAAATCTTCCATTTTCTCGTACTCGTCCTGATTAAGCTCCATATTGCAATAAATAGGTTGTTCATTGTCAAAAGAACAAAACACTCGAACAGCGCGTGAGAGCTCTTTAATAGTTTCGTGGGAAGGTTTAGATGGTCGTTGAAAAAAAGCACCCATTCCATAATATGTGGCAATTTTTTTTGTTTCAAATCCCAGAATTTCATTGACCCTCCCAGCAGAAGCATTATAAATCACATCAGGACTTACATATTCACGGCCCGTCTTCGTCTTAATCGTAAGGATGTGCCGTCCATTTTCATCGACAGTACTCTCCAAAAAATCTGCATAACACTGAACCGTTAGTTGATCTTTGTCTAATGTGTTGATATGTCCAAAAATAACCTCTGCAAGTAGTCTTTGCACACTTTGTACAGTTATGCTCATACTCTGAGGAAGATAGTCAACAGCTGATTTGCCTATACAATCTTTCTTTGCTTCCTTCATTAAAGGAGAGGCTAAAGTTAGAAACTCGGCAGCAGTTCTATTTCCACTTCTATCTATTGTAGACGGAGAAAGGGAATACCCGAATGATTTCAAGAGAGAGTTTGCTGAAAGTCCTACGTGTTGCAAAAATGCATAACTTTGCCGTTGAAGGCTAAATGGCTGCGGTCGCTCGGCAAAGCCTTCTTCACCGCCAAAGCCCCGTTTTTCATAACATTTTACATCAAATCCTAATTTGTAAAAATTAATTGCAGCAGATAGACCAATAGGTCCGGCTCCAACAATTGCGACAGTAAGTTGCTTTCCAAATCTCTGTAACATAATACCTTTATTTTCAATATGATCAGAAATTATCTTATCGAGAGTAAGATCTCGATCATAATTAATACCAATAAATAATAGCTTTTGAATTCTCTCTTGAAAGGCTTTTAAAGAATCAACTGTATGACAATGCGGCCCAATTTCATTAATAATTTGTTGCCTTCGATTTTGTACAAATATTTGATCTTGAACATCACTTCCAGCTATATTTACGCCCGGGGTCCCATTACGGTCATCAATGTTTAATAATGTTTGATTTAATACGTCGGTTGTCTTTTTATTCCAATTAAAGATGAGAAATCCTTCTTAAAATCATAGATTTCTTTTTGTTCTCTAATTCTTCTGCTATTATTACTTACCGGTTGTATTCGACTAGGTATGGGCTCTTTATTCTCAGGTTGTCGTTTAATCTCTGCTTCCAAATTAATGATTTCTTTTTTTAGGTCCTCCTGAACATGATTTTTTTGATTAAGAATCTCTATTTCAGTCTTAAGGAGATTCACTTGCTTTAGCTGCTCCTCCTGGGTTTCTGCTTCATTATTCTTTTGTAAGCCGTCAATTTTTATATTTAGTTCATCTTGCGTTATAAGATTTTGTTTTTGCACACTTAAAGATTGAATTTCTAAAGTTAAATCTTTCTGGCTTTGAGTTTTTTGATTTAGAAATTCTTTTTCAGTATTTAGGACGTTAATTTGCCTAAACTCTTCCACCTTTATTTCAACATTCCTCTCTCGGGCTTCAATTTTAGGTTTTTCGCGAGTTATAATTATTTGTTTTAAAACATTAGCTTCTTTTGGCTGTTCTTGCGCCTGCTCTTGGTTTTTCATTAATTGAGTTTTCAACAAATTAATTTCTGCTGTTAAGTCTTCAGGTTGTCGTTTAAACTCTGCTTTCAAATGAATAATTTCCTTTCTTAGATCCTCCTGAACTTGATTTTTTTGATTAAGAATCTCTATTTCAGTCTGGAGGAGATTCATTTGCTTTAGCTGCTCCCCCTTGGTTTCAGTTTTATTATTCTTTTCTAAGCCGTCAATTTTTATATTTAGTTTATCTTGCGTTATAAGATTTTGTTTCTGCTCTCTTAACGATTGAATTTCTATTGTTAAATCTTTTTGGCTTTGAGTCTTTTGATTTAGAACTTCTATTTTTTCTTCGTTTGCCTGATTTTCTAATTTTTCTGCTATTTTCTGTGGCCTGTTTAATTTTGATAATCCATTCACAGCTTCTCTATTTTGCGTCAACCATTCGTCAGCAACTAGAAAATCAACAACAATACCAATTCCTGTTGGAATGATTAATATGCCTATCACTATGACAACTATTCTTTTAACAATTTTTGAACCAGAGCTTCCATAAGGATCTCTAATCCAAAACACAAAACGATATAAATAAGTTTCCTGCCTTTCCTTTGGATCTATATAAGAATGGATGTTACTAAGAACTTCATTAGCATCATTGTTTGCAGGTACTATAGAGTTCATGTTTTTTCCTAAATCTAATTTTCAAGGTTCATTTTTTATTGGAAGTATTATCCAATTGGTAATATCATATAGGGTAAAATAAATCTAGAAAAAATGTTTCTATTCTGATACAATGCAAGCGGTAGCTCCACATTTACTCCCTATTTTATTTAATTCAGGAAAAAAATGAAAAATTTTTGTGAAATTAGTCTAGCTGACCTCACGTCTTGGCTTATTCAATCCGGCTTTGAGCCTTACCATGCAAAACAAATTTTTACATGGGTTTATGACAAGTCAGTGTTAAATTGGGATGCGATGACAAATCTTAGTAAGAATCTGAGAGAAAAACTTGCAGCTGAATTTCGTCTAACGACAATTGAATTTGTAAAAATGACTCCATCTGATGATCAAGAAACTTTCAAATTTTTGTGGAAACTTTCAGAAGGTTCTTTTGTAGAATCCGTTTTAATATTATCTGGAACTCGTCGCACTGTTTGCGTTTCTTCTCAGGTTGGATGCCCTGTCCGCTGTGCTTTTTGTGCCTCAGGAAGAGCTGGATTTATGCGCAATCTCCGTCCGGCTGAAATCATTGAACAGGTTGTACAAATCAACACATGGCTTAAACATCGCGAAGAAAAAGTCTCACATGTCGTCTACATGGGAATGGGTGAACCTTTTAAAAACTATGACGCTGTCATTCAAGCAATTGTACAAATGAGTGCTCCGGAATCCCTCGGCATCTCCCAAAGACGCATTACCGTTTCCACTGTCGGTATAACTGAAGGGATTCGTCGCTTCACTAAAGAAGGGCTTAAAGTCAGCTTAGTGCTGTCTTTACATGCTCCAAACCAAAAAATTAGAGAAAAGATCATTCCTTATGCGCGCAAATATCCTTTAAACGAGATCTTGTCAGCAATGGATGAATTTTCCCTTAAGACCAAGCGCGATGTGACGTTTGAGTACATCCTGCTTGCTGGAATCAATGACCATCCGGATCATGCTTTTGAACTTGCAAACCTCTTGAAAGGCCGTCAATGCACTGTTAACATTATCCCGTATAACCCGGTTGCAGGAATTCGCTTAGTTCGACCTGATCACAAAACGATTAAGCAGTTTCGAACAGTTCTTTTTGGGTCCAAAATTGTCAACACTTGCCGTTATACTAAGGGTGATGATATTAATGCTGCATGTGGTCAGCTTGCTTTGCTACACAAAGAAAATCTCGAAAAACCCGATGCAGAGGTCGTTCGCTTAGGCACTGATTAAAAATCGGGCAGTATTCTCGTATTGGCTTTGCAGCAAGCTACATGTGGTCTGCTGCGTCTCGCAGCAGACGTTATGGCCGTAAGTTTTAGCTGAGCAAGATGAACATGGCTAAAAATCTATACAGTGTATTTGTGTACTTACATGTCATTTGATCCAAAAAAACTCGAGAACTATCCGCTGCTCCCTGGCGTTTACCTGATGAAAGGCAGCACAGATCAGGTTCTATATGTGGGAAAAGCTAAAAACCTCAGGCAACGTCTCAAGCAGTACTTTCTGACAGGTGGGGACGGACGTCAGATGACCCCCTCTCTGGTGTCAAAGATTGCAGTCATCGATGTGATCATTGTTTCATCGGAAAAAGAAGCTTTGCTCTTAGAAAGCAATCTCATCAAGCAATACAAACCTCACTATAATGCCATCTTTAAAGATGACAAGAGCTACATTGCATTAAAACTAACGCATCGACATAGCTGGCCTATGCTGCAACTAGCACGCAATAAGGGTAAGCCTGATTCCGACAGTCTCTATTTTGGCCCTTACACTAGCGCTGCTGCAGCTAGAACAACTTTTGATTTGCTCAATCGTCTTTTCCCCTTAAGGCAATGTTCGGACCAGGAATTTTTACGCAGAACACGCCCATGCATCTTGTACGACATGAAACGTTGTTGTGCTCCATGTGTTGGGAAGGTCACAAGAGAACAATATGAAGAGTTTGTACAACGGACAATTAAATTCTTGAGGGGACAAAATCCAGAAATTCTGAATGAGCTTTACTCTGAAATGCAAAAAGCTTCAGAAGCTCTAGAATTTGAAAAAGCGGCTTCTTTACTTTTATGTATCCGCCAAATTGAAAAGACCCTCGAAGGGCAGCGTGTAGATCGTCTTACCGGAATAAATACAGATGCTCTTGCCATCTTTAGACAAGCTGATGAAGTCATTCTTTGCCAAATGATCTTCCGACAAGGAAAATTAACCGCTTCAAAAAATTACAGTTTCTCTCACACGGCCCAGGACGACATCGAACTTCTTGAAACCTTTTTAGTACAGCATTATGAAGGCCCGCAACTCATCCCCGAAGAAATTCTCCTTCCGCAAGAACTCTCAAATGCGGATGTCATAAGCGAAATCTTATTAGGGATAAAGCAGGGTAAAGTTCTTCTAACTGCGCCACAGCGTGGAGATAAAAAGGCCCTCATTGAGATGGCCTACACTAACGCACAAGAAGCTTTTAAACGCGAAAAAGATTTGAATGCTCTTCGAGAACGCACTCTACTTGAAATGCAAGAAAAGTTTTATTTGAAAAACTATCCTTATCGTATCGAATGTTTTGACAACTCGAATTTAGCTGGAACTGAACCTGTTTCATCACTCATTGCCTTTTCCGGAGGCCAAAAAGACTCAGCACGTTACCGCATCTTTAAAATAAAATCAGAAAATGGCAGCGACGATTATGCTGCGATGCGCGAAGTCCTTGAAAGGCGCTGCAAAAGGGGTAAAGAGGAAAATAACCTCCCCGATCTCATCATCGTAGATGGAGGAAAAGGCCATTTAAACTTGGCCATAGCCCTTTTGGCTGAACTTAATATTGTGACTGTAGATGTTATTTCTATCGCAAAAGAGCAAAGTCGCCATGATAAAGGTTCAACCCAAGAACAGATTTTCTTGCCAAATATCAAGGACCCTCTGCTATTAAGGCCATCCTCCCCCATTCTCTTTTTATTACAACAAATTCGCGATGAAGCACACCGCGTTGCCATTACATTTCAGCGCAAAAGGCGCAGTAAAAAAGTCATTAAAAGCGTTCTAGATGATCTTACAGGAATAGGACCCGTGAAAAAGAAGCTCCTTTTAAGCCACTTTGGAAGCATTAAGAGACTGAAGGAAGCTTCCAGAGACGATTTACAAGCTCTTAAAGGAATCTCAAAAGCCAATGTAGAAGCTATTATTGCTTATATTACCAAGCTAGATGAACGAGCTACATAAGGTAAATTTAGCTATTTATGGAAAAAAAACGTTACCCTGACAGTCTCTATCCGGCTATTTGCATAAATTAATTTTTTTCAGCGAAATTAAATTCATTAAACATATTGACTTTTAATTAAGTATGGCATACAATAATTTTTTAGTTAACTGGAAAAGTCAGTTGAATAAAGTTAACATTATGATTTAAAGTCAACTGACTGACTGATTATAGTGCAAAAAAAAAGCAAATTATAATATTTAGGAGAATTATGAGTACTAATTACGGCCATCTTTACGATTCCCATCTGTACACCAACAGCCCTTACCTTGATGCATCACAGAAAAGTGCTGATTACTCCAGTATACCTTTCGAACAAATAACCAATCCCCACTTGCAAACTCAACCTGAACCCATTTCTTATAACTATTCCAATTACCCTTCTCATGTACCCGTATTTATGCAGACTTTTCCTTCAGGGTCATCATCGTCCCCAGACTACACTCAAACTTTGCATCCAAGCCCATCTTACCCTGACTACACTCAAATTTTGCCTTCAAGCTCACCTTACCCTGACTACACTCAAACTTTACCTTTAAATCCTCCCCCTCTTCCAGGCGTTAAACTTCTTCAGACTAGCCCTATAAGATTAGATGATGTTCCTTTCAAAGCTCAACTCATAAACAAGGAAGCTGAAAACGAAAATTCATGCATTAAAGCGATTGACATTGTTGCTGCTCTTATCTTTATAGCATTTACTGCTACGATTATAACTCTTGCAGTCATGATCAACCCCTTTATAGCCTTTGGACTTATTGCACTTGTTCCGGCTATTCCCGCTTATATATATTGTCGTTGTGATAATGAACCTGAAGAACCCACAATAATTCCTTTTCGTCAAGACGATTACCTATCGACTAACCCACAAGCAGTTTTTGAAGGAGATCCGACCCAAACCCTTCAACCTGAGTACAAGAGCTACAATGGCTACAATGGCCGATAAACAACAAAGTTAGTAAATTTAGTTTTTGGCTAGGTCCTAATACACGTCATGAGAATTTTGGGTTCAAATAGCGCCAAATTGCCCGGGTTAAAGTCTCAAAAGTGATCCTATATACAAATTGGGTCACTTTTAGGACTCCAATAGCAGGAGCATTCGCGCCGCCCAAACTGACTTAAATGCGATAACTCCAGGAGCCTAGCCGTTAACTTATTCCAGGGCTTTCTCCAACAACTTTCCATTAGCAAAACCTAAGTTATTTTCTACTATGGGCCTCACATGATCCGGCAAATCTTTTTTCAGCAATTCCTGGCTAATTTTTTGAGATTCTTCATACCTTTCCGTCCAATATGCTGCTATTGAAAGCTCCAAAGGCATTCCGTAATCGTAAATCCACTGCTCAACAAACAAGGTATCCTGGCTTGGAGGGATCGTCTCAGCGATTTTGCAGATAAGATAGCTTTTATTAAAATCTTCTCTTTCTCGATAAATGTTTGCAAGATAGTATAAGGGCTCAACACGTGTTTTACGATACTGAAAAGCTTTATTATAGGTCGTAATAAGATGCTCAGAAGACATCTTCAATTTTTCCTGAAGTTTGCCTATTCTAAGTAATGAGCAGAATACTTCCTGATCAAAGCCGCCCATCGCCACACGTTTTTCATAATTCTTCAATGCCATAGGGTAATTTTTAGCATCAAAATAACTTTGAGCTAAATAAAACACGTATCTTGCGTTATTAGGTTCCTTCTGGAGAGCCTCCTCAAAAACAGCAGCATCTTTTTCATATTTTTTTGGATCTTTAGATCGAGATCCATCCATACGTACAAGTTGTGTGACTTTTTCTAATGTCGAATATGTTTTAGCAACAGGACAGCAGACTGCTTCATGCAGAACTCCCACCCATTCCCAGTTCAAACTGTTTTTAATTAGGGCAATCCTGACATATCTAGTTCCTGCGTCAGACAATGTTACATAATAAAAATCTTTGTCAAGATTTTCGAGTTTAAATTCAGGCTCATATTCAAACGTATTATCGGCATCGATGAAAAAAATGTAATCTCCCTTATCTTTTGCAAGTTTGAGAGCTTCATCACGGTTATGACCAAAATTAATCCAAGGCCTCTCGTGAAGTTCTCCTGGGATTTTATTTTTTTCCATAAATTCTTTAATAATTTTCGGCGTTTTATCAGAGGATCCCGTATCGACAACTACCCAATAGTCGATAATGGGGAGCACGGAAGTTAAGCAACGAGTAATAACTGCGCTTTCATTTTTAACGATCATATTGAGGCAGACTTTTGGTCTTGCCAGTTCAGAAGCAGCCTCCACCGGTGGATAAAAAAGAAAAAGAGTTAAGAATATAACAGCTCTCACTTGCATTTGCAACAACATAGTGTGACCTCATTTGAAGAAAAATCTAAGATATTTTTCGCTCAAAATATATCCTTCTTAAATAAAATGCAAGATGTGTTGAATCAACAGTGGCCTTTTTACCATTTCCAAGGCTCCTACTAGTACTTCATCGCGTTTTAATTGTCTGCTTGAGGGATGTCAAAGCCCTGAATGGAAATCGCAGTGCTTTCTAACATCCGGTATACACCAATATATTGCCTTAGAGTCAAAATATTGCCTTAGAGTCAAATTTTCAGGCTGTAGAGGCTGGCAGGAAATTGCGCTGATCCTCATACAGGGGGGCCACTTTCAATCGTCCAATGCCGGGGCTTGTCATTGTCCAATCGACAATTTTTTAACACAAAGCAGCAGAAGACACAAAGGCACAAAGATTACTGAACAAAATTTGTTAAGGGAAGAAAGGCAGGGCAATTTCATGAAAAAGATTTTACACCGATCACCTTCAATAGGTAGTCATTGTCCCAACCAGCCATTTGACGTTTTATCTCCATCCCACATTTAGCTGTTTTTTCTTGCTTTAGTAGGTTTA
>JACCRY010000245.1 GCA_013813265.1 Parachlamydiaceae bacterium | reverse complement strand
TAGGCGAAAGTTGCAGCTGATGCAATTCTTGACGACGTCGTAGCTATAGCTACGACCGAGGAGAGAAGTGCGTCAGATGCAACTTTTCAGCCAACTGAAGCATCTTTCCAATTTTTTCACAGCCTCTAAGCACGCAATATGCGTCCGACAATCGATATCATAACGCAAGATAAGCGCAACATGTATATTCTTCCAACCAAATATGACGTAAATTTCATGTACATTGACAAAATTGTCCAGTAAAATAGAAAGTTGGACAGATTTTTGGAAACTTGTATCCGCTTTGTTTCACCCTCGATTTCTCCAAGGCGAAACAGAAAGAAGCGCACGAAAACGACTTTGTATCATCGCCATGCTACATTTCAAAGATGTGAATTAGCCCCATTCTACACATTATCAAAAATAAGAAAAATTAATGAGCCCCCGCTTTCGAAGAAAGATGATCCCTAAATCTATCACTTTTAAACAGCTCCGGAATATGCTTAATCAACTGCTTTAAAATTACAACTTTCTTCTGACTTAGCTCCTCATACAAAGAATCCATTTCAACCATGTATTTCATATTCTGCTCATTATAAAGGCGTATACTTTTTATAGCGTTTAGGTCAATTTTGTAAGCCCCACTAAAGTTAAATTTGGAGCTACAGGACATTTTCTTGCCTACATCAGTCAAAAAAGCAATGAGTTCCTGATCATCTAAACTTTCTATCTCTTCATAAATATTTCGAATTTCCTCGTTCACATCGCGATCTTGAGTATCTTTAAGGGTATCTAGAAACCTAAAAAAATTCAATTTCAGTATTGAGTCCATACTGTGAACATTATTTGATATAAAACTATATTTTGGAACGGAAGAGCTATAAATAGGGTAAGAGTGTTTTTTTGAATCAGAATTAAAAATGCGCAGACTTACGCAATGACTTTTGTTGTTCTCTGGCCTTCTAGTGATGCTAAAAAACAAACTTTTTTTCTTTAATTTTATTTGTTGAATATCATCAAAATGATATCCGAAATCGCGCTGCTTAAAGAAAATTGCTGGATTCTTGTTGTATTGACTCACGTCAGTCAAAGCGTCAAGCTTAAATTCTAAACCTACTGACCCACCTACAAAGCATCTTAAGTCAATTTTATCCATTCCGCAACAGATCGCATTGAAATCCCCATCCACGATATCGCATAAACCTAGGCTAGCAGGCCGAAAATCTGTGTAGCTATTAATCAGATTTCCTCTTCCATATAAAACCCCATCAAGTATGGGGGCAAGGTTTTTTAACGCTAGTAAATGGGTAACGGTTGCATAAATTCTAACATCCACCGCTGCTCGCATGATTCTATTTGATAGTTCATGGCTGCATTTTTCAGGCCTATAAGGAATATCTGCATTTTTCATAGCTCGAATAGCTAGCTCTCGTGAATCGAGAAAATCTTTAAAATAAAGCTCAATGTTCCTATTAATTTCAGATTTCTTTCTAATTCTCGCCCGGATATGCCTTTGCAGATAGGTAACCTTCTTTTCTAAATCTATATCATTGTCATTTTGATATAAAAAATTTTTTTAAAGAAGTTTGTTTTTTATTTTCTATTTGCACAAGTGAATCAGGTTGATTCTCAACATCAAAGATATGGAGGGGCGGAATTGGAAGATGCTTTTTAAACCAATTAATCAGCTCTTGATCTTGAGACAAATAAATTAATTTGATAAATTTCTGGTCTAAAGCTTCAAATCGAACATCTCTAGAATATTCACCAATTTTCAAAAAGCGTAGCAAAGGATCGTATAGTTTAGGTAGCAAAGGGTCGTATAGATTAGATTGGTACACTTGTTGACCTACAATCGATCTTTCGGCCTTATCGTTGTTTTGATCATCGCAATTTGCATCACAATGCTGAATGGAAGTAGATTTGAAATCTATATATTTCAAAATCTCAGCCTTTTCTTCAACACTAGCATTAATATATCTGTCTAGACCTGTGTTGATTCTCCAAATTTCCTTTATTTTACTGTATTGAGAGCCATCCTTATCAAACACATACATATTAACTAATTTAATAAAGTCCTGCCCTAAACAACCTAAAGGGTTATTTGTGATACATTTATATAATTTTGAGTCAGTCTTTGAAATGGATTTTCTAACTTTTTCAACATCATATATGTCTACGATGTGATAGCGGCTGTCTTGGATTAAATTCCAAATTTCTTGTTTTTGATGACTTATATTACTTTGTGTTTCCATACCTTAATTCCCCTCTAAGAGCTTATTAGTTTATTATTATATCATTTCAGCTCTATAAATGACATATATTTCTAGATAATTTGTTAAACAGGATTTAGTCAATTATCTCTAATTATTTATGGGAAAGGAAAAAGTGCGATGACATGTTGAAAGTGTAAACGGTGATAGAGCGCATTATAGCGGCCTTTCCACGCAGTCATCCGCTTCTATTATAAATTCCTTTCATCCTACCCCATTCTGTCCTATTTTGCCTTATCCTGAGAAAAATCCAGAATGCATAGATAGCAACTACGGCGAAAAGCTAAATAGATTTTTCAAGATGAAGGGAACAGGATAAGGCATGATGAAAGATAAGTCTACGATTGGACACCGTACTTTCATAATATTTTCACTGGAAAAGTATTGTAATTCTCCTATATAGTCATTTCTTAATCTGCGGTAACTACATGATAAGAAGATTTTTTTGGATTTGCCTCGTTTTGGCGTTGATTGCGATTTTTTGTGGTATATTTCTTTGGCTTAAGAGTCATCGCGCCCCACAAGTAATTGGGAAATGTATACATTGCGTAAACACCTCTGAAAAAGTAGTTGCTATAACTTTCGATGATGGTCCTTCAAGGCATACTGAAGAAATCTTAAATATTTTGCGCTTACACGAAGTGCCAGCAACATTCTTCTTATTAGGAAAAAACGCAGAACAGTTTCCAATGCTAGTGCGGCAAACCTATCAGGAAGGACATGAAATTGGCAATCACAGCTACTCACATCAGCCCCTGGTTTTTAAATCCCTCGCTTTCATCAGAAATGAAATTGACAAAACTGACAAAATTATCAAAGAATCCGGCTATCAAGGTATCATCCATTTCAGAGCTCCTTATGGAAGAAAGCTTCTAGGCCTTCCTTGGGTTCTATATCAGTCTAACAGGCTTCATATCCTTTTTGATGTGATTCCAGATGACTGGGCTCGACCTGGTGTAACAACCATCGTAAATCGCATTTTAGCTCAAACAAAGCCGGGTTCAATTATTCTTTGTCATGATGGAGATGGAGATAATGCAGGGGATGATCGATCACAGACAATTCAGGCACTGCCCGTTATTATCAAAGAATTAAGAGCAGCCGGATATCAATTCCTGACAATTTCACAACTTTTGAAATACGATGTTAGCATTCCACCTGAAAAGTGAGGCAAGAATTTAGAAAGTTCTTGTACCAATTTAACAGCTTTTCGTATGACATAGAGACAATGAAACTTGAACCTGCATAATTGGGCTTACGAGAAAACTCAATCGTGTAACACGTACAACATCTTATTTCAAAGCCCCAAGCTTCCAAAGGAGTACCCTCATGTTATCTCGAACTTTTCACACCTTCGCTCAATGTGCTTTAACTCTATGCATGTTCAGTGCACCTATTATGGCCGACTGCACTATAGAAGGACTCCTAAGTAACTTTGAAGACTATTCAAAAAAAAATCAAATGGATGCAGTTTTACTTTTACGCAATGGAAAACCGCTTTTTCAGTATAATTCGAATGCTCAAACGACACATTTTGACACCATGGAAATCAGGGATTCCCTAATGGCCATTGCCATCATGCAATTGTTAGATAGCGGACAAATTTCCAGTCTCGAGGACCCGATCAACTATTACATCCCGGATTGCATCACAAATTTAACATTGCGCCATCTACTTTCCAGCTATTTCGGTCAGACTCGTGCTGATAGTTCTATTGCCCTTTCAAAAGTCATTCAAAAGGCTTCTGGGAAGCAGTTAGAAACTTATTTCTTAGAAAATTTATTCCTTCCTCTCGGAATTACTGATATCTGCTGGCGTACGACTTGGGAAAGCCCGACGCCTCATTTACATCTTTCTAGCTCAGATCTCGCTAAAATTGGCACTCTAATTTTAAACAAAGGGTTTTGGAACGGTCGACAAGTCATCAGCGAACGTCGCCTGGAAATGCTTCTGTTGCCAAGTCAAACAAACAACCCTTTTTTAGGTATGCAATGGCAGTTAGAACTTTATGAAACCGCTTGCTGGTGGGACGATGAACTTCTTGAAACTTACCGCCAATTTGGCATTGATGATTTTATTGTGACAAAGCTTGCAGCTCTTGAAGGGCGGGTTCTATATTGTTCAGGACAATTCTTTGGGACATATTATTTAGTGTTTTCGCCTAACGATTTGGCAACAGCATTTGGTTCACAGGAAAATGCGGATGCATTTATCTTGGCAGCCCAATCCAAGGGCCTTCCTCTTGCACGATTTAAACAAGGTGGAGTCAAATCCATCTCTGCGATTGGTCAAGGAGGCCAACAACTTCTTATCTTTCCTAGGGAAAACCTCATTGCTGTACGACAAAAAAGGCTTCCCTCACCTCCATGCAGAGATAGTCTTAATCGAGAATTCACACTTTTACTTGATACGATCGCTCAGCCTTCCGTCCTCCCAATTGAGTAAGCATGAAAATTGTAATATTAGCTGCCGGTAAAGGATCAAGACTTAGTAAAAGTATATTGCCAAAGCCTTTGACATTACTCTCCGATGGAAAATCGATTTTGCAGCATCAAATTGAAGCTCTAGAACAATATTTCTCGCGTCATGATATTATGGTCGTTGTGGGATATCATAAAGAACTCATTATAGAAGCCAATGACGACTTACTCTTTGTCTATGCTCCCGGATATGCCAAAGAAAATACCTCTAAAAGTTTACTGCGTGCCATAAAAAAATGTGAAGATGATTTTTTATGGATCAATGGGGATCTGCTTTTTCATCCATCCATTATTGGCAAGTTGATTGCTCAGAAGCGCACAACCATGGTTGTGACCAAGAGACCTGTTGGTGAAGAGGAAGTCAAGTACACGACAACTTCTGAAGGAAGGATTACAGCTGTATCCAAAACTATTGTTGCAGGTGAAGGAGAGGCTATTGGGATTAACTTTTTTACTGCTGAAAGCCTTCCTCTTTTACAAGAAACTTTAGAAGCATGCCAAGATAGTGACTATTTCGAAAAAGCTATTGAAATGTGTATTTCAGAAGGGCTCAAGGTGTGGAGTTGTCCTGTAGAAAACTCTCTTTGCACTGAAATTGACTTTCCCTCTGACCTTGAGCATGCCAACTTTCTTCTTAAGACTTGGCAGTTCAAAAGTTGAATGTTTTCTGCTTAATAATTGCTTTTCATAGCCCCTAAGGCTATGAAAAGCAAAAAATTAGTATGAAAATCCGTATTTAACGTACATAAGAGGAAAATGCATTGTACGAAAATGCTTTGAACCTTTCCACAATGTAGGAGCGGCTACATGCGCTTCGATAAAATGCTTACGATTTCCAGTTGATTCAAGCCCTTTACCAACAACGAAATCAGGCGATAGTGTAGATGCACTATGATGATGATTTGACAAAACACCGCTTGCTAGCAAACCGAATCCAACATAGGTAGAATTATCTAGATGTGGGTCAAGATAATAATGACCAACTACATGCCCACTCAGCTGATGAGCGTATCCTATCGTCGAAAAACTTAGTGAAGTATCCCAACCATATTGTGAATTGCGTACTCTATAGCCAATTCCAATATTAGGTGTAAAGATTAAGGGCCCCACACCCACAGAAACATAGCGGTATGCATCGTAGATGCCAGTGTAATCTAGCTCTAGAACCTCTTCTGCATCATCCATACAAGAATGTATTTCTGCCAAAGGATTACTATAAGCATTACCTACAAAAGAAAGGTTAAGAAGAAACGCAAGAGCGAAATGTGTAAATCTAATTTTCATAAGAATCTACTCCTTGTTTTTTTAGAGGTCGTTGTCAGTGATCTTACAACCATACCACAATTAATGACAAGTCAAACAATTAATTTTAAACTAACCACATTAAAACATTAATTTGAAATTTTTGGTTGTCCCAAAAAATTGAAATAAAATTACCAATCAAACTTAATGGTCCTAAAGGGGATGTCAGCTCGTTTAACCCAAAAGATAAGTCCTATAGATGGGCAGATATGAACACGTTTTTTTGAATGAAGTGACCTTGCACAGTCCGGGTACGTCATCCCCATCAGAGTTAAGTGGCCCCTCTTGTAGGACTTTTAATCTCGCTCGTAGACTCCAAACCTCCGCGACTTACTTGTGCCTGGAACCACGGCGACTTCTCCAGGGGTTCGACCTTGAAGGAAGCGTGTGAGCGACTTTGAAGCAATATCAGGACATATTATAAAGAAAAAAAGCTGCTAACCAATTACTCATTCTTCAAAAATTTATAGAAGTTAATTCTTTTAGAAGTACACGGGGATCATGTTTTCATTAGCGCACGCCTTTTCAGCCTCGGAAGAGCTCGGCAAGTCACATATGCGTTAAGCTACGGACTCCAACGAGAGGCGATACACATCCCTGGTCAATGGACAACAAACTTCTCAATATCCAAAACCGCGTTTAGAGGTACATGTTATCTGCCTGGAAAGCTGATTGTTGCATTTCCTTTGCTGACAGAATTAACTACAATCCCATCAGATCCGTCGAAATAAGGTCTTACCATAGGTGTTTTAATATAGATGTTGGCTTCATGGCCATTGAGTTTAACGATAAATGGCACAGAAACATCCTCCAAAATTTCCCCATGTTTCAAAATCCTCCCATTATACTCTACCTGGCTTAGGTGGCCTATAAGTACTTCAACACGATATTTGGCAAAGTCGGTAAAAGGATCGGGAATTTTTACCCCCTCCATATTTCCAAGCCTTATTGTTACTGGAGCTATATGATGAGCATTTGGGTCATGCAAAGTTCCATCTTGACCTAGAGCATCGTCATAGGCAAAGGCATAGATCGGCTGATCTTCACCAAAAGAATGGAGCGCTTTAGCATAAAGGTCATACCAAGGTCCTTGGGCGGTTTTCGGGAGAATTTTATTAGCTTTATAATAGTTTCCTTCTGCTTGCTGGGCTTCAAAATAATGCTTATCCAAAACTGTTCCATCAGGTGCAGGTAACAAACCCACCTCGAATGCTGATGTCAATTGCCTAACCATAATGGCCTTTGGAGTGTTATTTGCATGGTCAAACTCATTGCCTGCACCAGCAAAAAACGGCGTAGAATGGGACGGCTTTTGAATTTTTTCTGTGTAGGTGCCTGTGGCATTTGTAAAGACAAATTCATTCCCGACAACTTTTCCGGAAAAATGGTAATTATCAAGAGCAAAAAAATTGCGTAGCTCTGAAGCATCAATAATTAATGTATTATTTTGATAGAATTCCCAAACGGCATTTATATAATCAAAACCGTATGAGGAAGCATTATTCAAAAAGTTCTCATCGAAAGGATCTGTATTAGGAATTCCCTGAATCATTGCTTTACCTGGAGCAACAAAGCGAAGATTAGTCACATTACCTTGATCATCACTATAATCAACAAATAATTTTTTCCAAATTTTGAATTTCGTTGTATCATGTTTCGAAACTTGACCTTTTAAGACCTCAAATACTTTTTTGTAAGACTCGAATATTCCTGCAGCTTTTAAATGTGAAGCAGCACCGGGTTGTTCAATGCGAATAGGCAATGAGAAGTAATCAACCGCTGTCGGATTGATCCAAGTTCCAAGATTGTTATAAGAAAATTCAACTTTATCATGCAGGGTAAAATAATTTGGATCGCGTGGTTTAAATCCATCCGAATCGATAATTTTGTTATCGTTACTGGTTACATACAAATCCATTGGCATCCCTACTGAAACGTAAATACGTCCAGAATTAACCATGGGGATCTTTAACTTTTTAAACTGAGATGCTTTATAGGAATAGTCAAGAGAAGAAGTACCCTTGGATACAATCGTACATGAACCCTCTCCTATTTCAAGGTCAAACTGCATAAAGCAATCCTTACCGCTTTTAGGCTCAAGTGCTTTAACGATGAGATAAACATCATTGTCATCAAAACCACTATCATTGACAAATTCGACATCAAAAAATTTATCTGCCATGATAGATGATGAGCAACACAATAAAGCACCTAACACAATAGACCCAAAATTAAATAAATAGTTCACAACAGACTCCTTACCTAAATAACTTTTAAGCTCAATATATTATGACCTAAGTTAACTATAACTTTATTCTATAATTTATGCAATTATCAAAATATTACCCCTCCAAAAAAATTTTTAGGACAATAATAATGAATACCACCCTATTAAGCAAAATATTGAACTTTAATTATTCAACTTGAACTTTAATTAGCTTAATGATAGAATGTATAACTAAAACAACTCTGACTCGAACTTTTAAGTAATATAATTTCAAAAACAATTAAAAGGAATATATGCATATATCTAAAACGTGTGGCATGGGCTACTTTGAACAACCCCTGTCCTCATATGATCATTTCAATGATTGTCGCCCCTATTTTAAGTTTTTGAAAATTACAAACATGTCTGGTCGAGCACGTCATATAGGCAATGAGAAAATGAGATATCTAAAGCCTAGAATGCAAAAAGAATTTAAGGAATTGATAACTCATGTGGTTATTGAACCTGAAAATGTAGCTGTGTATGACGATGGATCGCCCCTACATACCTTTGCTTCAAAGGTTCAAAAACTCGTACGAGAGCTCAAGAAATTTTCTGATTCCACTGGCCGCAAAGACCATCCCAATCTTAACTCTTTGCAATCTTCTTCTCTTATTCGAGATTTGGTCAAATTGATACTGAAGACAGAAAGTTCACAAATGGTAAAAGTACAATCACAGTATGCACTCCAGTCACTGGCAACTATCGAAGAAAGTCTCGATGTACTCAATCACCAAATTACTTCCTTTCTAAATGCACCAAATCAAGAAGATAAAGAAAAACTTAAAAATATTCTAAAAAGATATTTTCCAAAACCGCTTGAACTTACATTTTCTATGAAGCCTCATTTGCTGTCTCAAAACGTACCTGCATATTCAGCTCTGGTTCCGTTGATTGAAGAGGTTAGCCCCCAGAATCTATGCAAGCTGCATGAGGATTTTTGGCATATAGAGGAGCTGTTGTTGGGGGCTGAACTCACGGAAACATGCCAAATTTATGCGCAAAATCTTCAAGAAATTGCTAATTTAGAAGAATTTCAGTTAAAGCTAGTTCCTTATATCAGTTGGCTCCGGGATCCAATGCTCATTTTAAACAATAAAGAAATTTTGGTACCTTCCCGGTTAAATGTTGGAGCAATAGATTTATTTTCAGGAAAAAAACCACCATTTCAAGTATTAATTAATCAGCTCACTTCTGATCAAAATGCTAGTATTATGGGAGCAATCGAATCGCAGAAATTATTCTCTGCACATATTCAGGGAGTAAAAGAGAGTCCTTTCTATTTTGAGGGAGGGAACTTACTTGCTGCTATCAATCAACAGGGCAAAAAAATCTATCTATGCGGAGCCTTCAATATCTTGTATTCTCTTCTCAACGCGCAGCATCTTTTAAATTCGGCAGAAAAGAAAAAAATGGTATTTAAGGAACTAGATCAAGTAGAAAATCATTTTTCTCCAGACATGCTTATCCTTGCTCAGGAACGCTTAGAAAAGGCAGGACTATTATCCCGTTTTACTACAAAGCAAGAACAATTAGATGTTACCCGTATTGTTCTCGCTACTGCAAAGACAATTGAAAAAACAATGCAAACAACTTTAGGAGATCCGGTATGTGTGATTGGAGATATCTTCACTACACAACCAGAATTCCATTTAGATATGTTTCTTTTGCCAGCTCCTGAAGGCATTATCTTTATTCAAGATGATGAACTTTGCTGTAAGGTCCTCGAGATGGTTTCTGAACGCTATCAGCTCAAGCCTCTAGAGAAAAAAAGATTGGCCATTTATCAGAAAAATGCTGAGCAAAGACTGCAAAAGAATGGGGAAGTACTCAAGGGCATCTCTGAAACACTCAGTAAATTAGGCTTCCGAGTAGTGCCACTGCCAGGCCTCTATCACGAACAACCAGGACTTGCTATTGTCAACTTTATGAATGCAATTATTGGCAAAGGAAAAAATGGAAAATTCGGCATGGTTCAGAAATGACCAAAATTAGGTAACAGAAGACGATCACGAGCCTGCCCACTTTTAGGCCGGTTTCTTAAAAAAATGATTATCTGGATTTAAAGGATTCTCTAAGCGGCTTGTTTAAAT
>JACCRY010000244.1 GCA_013813265.1 Parachlamydiaceae bacterium | reverse complement strand
CGAAAGTTGCAGCTGATGCAATTCTTGACGACGTCGTAGCCATAGCTACGACCGAGGAGAGAAGTGCGTCAGATGCAACTTTTCAGCCAACTGAAGCATCTTTCCAATTTTTTCACAGCCTCGCAGGGTCGCATTAAAGGCAAATTTTGTTCTTTAATGTAGTCAAATCCGATTCCGCTGGCTTCTGGGGAATAACTATAAAAAAGCTTCCTTTTTATGCTTTATTAAGTTATGATGTACTGAGTTTAATTAAAAGAGGTTGTATGGATTCAATAAAGTATTTGAAGCATAATCGAAATTATATTGAAAGGTTAAGTGATGAATCTAATTCAATATTAATAAATGGAATAAATCCTGAATCCAATCTTCAAAAACTAATCAAACATGTTAATTTTTGTTATCCTAAGTTTTTAATTCCTCATGACCAGTCGATTACAGATTATTTTAAAAATGGTACCCCTTGCCATTTTTCAATCCAGCATTTTGATCGAAGGCTCCTCTTACTAATTATAGCTTTAGGGGTTGACGTTAATCAAGTGGACCATAACAAAGATAATGCTTTGATGGTAGCTTGCAAAATTTTATCAACTGGTAATACTACATCATTATTGAATAATTGTATCCACTTATTATTAAATGCAGGATGCGATCCTCTTCATAAAAACATATCAAATGTATGTCCTTTAGAGTTACTTTCCAAATTACAATTTTTTAATTCTGAAGAAATCATTGCATTCTTGGATAAACTGTCTTCTTCTAGGTTACCATTAGCTTCAGGGCTTTTACATATCACAGACAGTTTGGACTTAATCGATTATTTGTTAGCCAAAAACATCCATGTTGACACCCTGAATAGCAATGGAAAAACTCCTTTGTTTTGTGCTTTTGAAAAATTAAAAATGGACGTCGTCAAACATCTTTTGATTCGAGGAGCGGATATTTCGATCACTTTACCCTATGAAGAAATGGCAAAGAATAGACTAGGAAAACGGTCCCTATATACTAAAGTATCAGATATCTACTTAGAAAAAATGATAGAGCTATTCAAATTTATTAAAGAGTCTGGACGAGACATAAATGAAATCGATGTCAATGGTGATAGCCCTATGATTATCATTTGCAGAACGATTAAATCTGAACCGGCCTCTTATCCAGGTAATGCAAAATTAGTCAACTTTCTAATCGAGCTAGGATGTGATCTTACACAGCAAAATCATGCAGGCGAATGTGCCATTGAACTCTTAGCCCATTCTGGCTTTTTTAACAATCACCAGATCCAATCATTTTTTGAGCAGATCCCCAGTGCTAAACTTCCCTTAGCAGCCAAAGTATTACATTACACTAGGGATATTGATCTTATCAAACTTCTTGTCAACGCTGGCATCTCAATTGACACTCTTGACCAACATGGGTACACCCCACTACAGCGTGCGATACAAATGAGTGATATTACTTTTATTACATTTTTATTGTCTATGAATGCAGATATGAGGTTTATACAGCCTTTTCATATGATTGCACATACTAACAGTATAGAAACATTGGAATTCTTCCATAAATTGGGATGTGATATAAATGAACTTGATCAATGTGATAATAATGCCTTAATGATCGCGTGCAATGGTATTGAGCCCACTAAACCATCGCTTCAGACTCAATTGTTTATTGATAAATTGCTCTTTCTTGGTTGTTCTCCTGTTCAGAAAAATGTACAGGGCGTATGTGCTGCGGAACTTTTAGTTAAGCAGAAAGTTTTTCCCGATTCGGGGCTTTTGAATTTTTTTAAACTTTTGATAACGAAATTTCCATTACCTATGGAGGCAGTTCATCACACGTTGAGTAAAGAAATAATAAACTTATATATCGAAAACGGCTTTCTTGTAGATTCTTTTGATTATTTTGGCAGAACTCTTCTACATAAAGCTGTTGATCGATTGGAACTTGACTTGATCATGTTTCTCATTGAAAAGGGAGCTAACTCTGTGCTTAAAGAACCAGAAAAGTATAAAAGAGCAGATTGGATCACTCCGCAAAAATTGCTGATTCAAAAAATTAAAATGGCAAACAACACATTGAGTGCAATAAAATTACAAACCTATCAATTAGAACAACTTGAAAAATGTAAAGACGCAAGCTATGTACTCGAATTTGGATTCAAAGGCACTTTAGATGCGCTAAGAGAGGCTAGAATTCAACACAAATTAAATATCAAGGTTTTGTAACTAAACAGCTTCGCAAGGGGTAAGGGGCCTAAGGGACTTTCAATCTGAATCGGTCCTTTAGGTCCCTTATGTCCTTTAGTTCTCCTGTCCCTTTAAAGGCTAGCGTAAAAGTTAAGTTCTTTTCTAAAACAAGAAACTAGCTCTTCTTTTTTGTTTTGACGAGGGACCGCAATGCAGGTTTTTTTGGTGGTTTTGCGATGACTTTTGCTTTCGCTTTCGTTGGGACTACTTTTGTAGGTTTTACCTTTGATAGAGTCTTCAAAGCCGTTTTCGAGGAAGGGGTCGGCGTTTTTTTCTTTGGAGGGCTCTTTTCATTGGGCTTTTTCGGTGCAGCATTGGTTTCAATGGCTTTAAAGTTAGTCGCTTTAGAACTGGTTTTGCTTTGAACAACAGCTGCTTTTTTAGCTGGAAGCTTAGCCTTTTCTTTAGCTTTAGCTTTAGATTTAACCTTTAAATCGTCATCCTCATCATCTTCATCATCATCATCGAACCCCTTATCATCGACCCATTTTGATGAGAGGCTTCGTAGGGCTATCATTTTCTGATTGAAAGAAGCTGTTGCTAAATCATTCTCTTCTGATGCATGGGTGGGATTTGTATTACGTCTTGGCATAAGAAGATCAAGCTCTTCATCAAATTTAGCAGAAAAGGTGACGGCGGAGGCATTCATAATTTCAGGAATGAAAAGGAAGGATCTAATCGATGGAGTAATATTTAAAAAGATATCTGCAGAAGTTTGTTGTTCTGCTTCTGCTTTTACAGCTTGTTTTGGAGGACGCCCACGCTTAGGACGAGGGTTAAGCGCCTCAACGGAATAATAAGTTTTTGCTTTGGTGATCAAAACTTTGCGTGCTGAAACAAGATCCTTGCCGACCTTTGTCTCGAACAAGGAGCGTTTAAGTTTGTCGAGAAGGTTGCTGTCCAGTTCAAGATCTTCTTCAAAGACAAAGTGAAAATGATTTTGTCGGAGCCATTCGATAATTCGTATGCGTGAACGTTCTTGGTAATACTGCTGCCATTTTTCAAATTCGGAATGATGGTCAGACACAAACTCAAGAAAGTTTTCCCGTGCTTCTTTAGATTGAATGATGTCGAGCAGTTTTTCTTTGATGTCGATGTCGTATACTTTTTCTGCTATAAAACCTTCCATGATTTTTTTTGTTTCATAGAAAGTCAGTTTTGGGACCATGCAATAGTCTTCTTTATGCTTCTCTAATTCTGCTTCAAGGATATCGAGTTCTTCTTGAGATTTGTCAAGATCGACATAGATCAAAAAGCCTTCAATACGATTTAAATAAAAATCACGCTCGTCATTGGATTTAGCAAATGCGTCCATAATACGATGACAACGCAAAATTAGTGGATTTTGAGCTTCTTGACGGGAAGTAATATTAGCCATAAGGTGTGCCTTGGATGAGTGCTTTCACGAGTATTTAAGGTATCGTAAAATGAAGTTATACTCAAGAGGGAGTTGCAATTCCATCTCAATTTTGTAGCCTGCTGCATCTTGCCGCAGGTAGCAGAGTCGATGTTTAGCTGACTGCTGCGAGAGGCAGCAGGCTACAAAACTGCGAACTCTTTTGTTACACCTTCTCAACCTTCAAAATATAAGTCGACTTCTCCGGCAAAAACCTTCGCCGCCGGTCCTGTCATAGTCAATGTCTTTATATCTGGGCCTTCGTGAGCAATTGAAATCTCGATTAGCTCAAGAGAACGAGTGCGTACTTTAATTGGAGAACAAATGCCAAGGTATTTGTTTGCAATTACGGCCACAGCGGCACACCCTGTGCCGCAGGCTTGAGTTTCACCTTCAACTCCGCGTTCAAAAGTTCGATTCCACAGTTCACCATTTGGCATTAGCTGTGTGACATTCAAATTGGCTCCCTGTGGAGCAAATTGAATGTGGTGACGAAATTTTGGCCCTAAGCCGGAAAGTTCGAAATTTTCTAAAGCTTCCGTTAAAAGAACGATATGAGGAACCCCTGTGTTTATGTAATGAACCTTATAGCCTTCGCCTTCAATTTTTAAAGGGATATCATATTTTATGTCAAAGGGAAGTCCCATTTCGACAGAGACAAGATCCCCCTTTATAGATACAGCTAAAGGGCGTAAAAAGGTTTCAAAAATAATGTTCTTCTGTTTAACACCTAAATCTTGAACAAATTTCATGAGGCAACGAATCCCATTGCCGCACATCTCTGCTTCTGTTCCATCTGCATTAAAAATGCGCATCCGAAAGTCCGAATGTAGGCTATCTTCTAACAAAATGACGCCATCTGCTCCAATGCCAGTACACCGTTTACAAAGCTTTTGAACAATGGGGGCTTTCTCAATGGGGAAGAAAGATGTCCTGTTGTCAATCAAGATGAAGTCGTTTCCGCAACCTGAATATTTGCTAAATTTCAAAAGCATCGCATTCTTCTATCTTTCTACTATTTTATAAGATCTTTGTAAGAGTTGATAATGCCATCAAGTAGACCAAACTCAAGTGCTTCTTGAGCTGACAACCACATATCACGATCGATTGCACGTTCAATTACCGAAACTTCTTTGCCTGTAGCAGCTACATAAAGGTTAACAAGAGCACTACGTGTTTTAATCATCTCTTTTGCCTGGATTTCAAGGTCAGTTGCTTGGCCCTGAATGGCACCGCCTAAACGCGGTTGGTGGATCAGAATGCGAGCATTGGGTGTAGAAAATCGACGCTTCGGTGCTGCGCAAAGACTTAATACAGATCCCATTGAGGCAGCTAGCCCGGTAATAAGTGTTGTAACTGGGGAAGTTATAAGTTTTACCTGATCCCAAATGGCAAAACCTGAATCGATAGATCCGCCAGGACTATTGATAACAATTAAAATAGGCTTACCAGGATCTGTGAGCTCGAGATACCACAGCTTGCGGATCGCATCTTGGGCACTATTATTATCAATTGCATCGCAAATGAAGATGCGTCGAGCGTCTAGGATCGCCCCGTCAATTCGGTCTCTAACTTTAACAAAGGAATTATTCGTTTGTTCTTTGTCTGCTTTGGCCATACCATTCTCCATAGGTTAACTGCGTGTCGTGACTCTTCCTGAACTTGATTATGGCTTTAGAGTTCTTTTTTTCCAAGAGAGAAACACACTGGATGATAAATAGGGGATAGACCAAGAGATACACGGCATTTTTTGGGTAAAAAGTCGCATGGAAACTATTCGATTGTACGCGCAATGGTTAAAAAGATTGCTTTTCTTATGTTCTGAGTAACAAAGCCCTAAAGTATTTCTGAACGATTTATGAATACAGCATTTATTGCCCCATAGAACTGGGCTTCTGGTGAGTTTTCGCGATCCAATTTTACATTCTCAAATTTTGTAAAAAGAATTTTAAATTTTTCAAAATCTTCCGGATTTAGTTCTCTTTTGGCAGCAAGCACAATAGCCTCTGTATTATTTGCAGAAAAAGGGTTATTAGGAGATGATAGATTTATAAAAAATTCCTGTAGTATTCTAAGCGCATTATCTAAAGGTTGATTGTTTTCATTGTTAGGGTCAAAATTTGCTACAGCTTTATCTTCAAAAAAAACATGAATTGCTTCTTTAGTTAACGCTCTGAATTGAGAGTCAGATATCATTTTTGCAAGATATTTATCAACCTCGGGATTTTTACGAATTTCTGATCTAAAATGAGATCTCTAACGGACATGCAAGTGACAAAAAAATTAACTTGATCATCATTTATTTTTTCATTATTTCTTTCCATATAAGAATAATCAATTTCAGAAGGCCAGAAATCTTTATTTAGAAAATAATTTTGGAAATCTCCCCATTCTTTTGCATTAATTTCTCCTCCGCTAGTGCTTGCTATTAAAAAGGCTTTCATAATTTGATCTGTGCTAAAATTTTCGCTGACCTTTCTCGCTTGTTTTATAACTTCATCGATAGACTTTTTAATGCGATCTGAATAAGGAACTGCATGCAATACAGCTTTCGATGAAACAATAAAATTAGGGTTTTCAATTAATTTCTTATATTCTACGGTTTCATTTTTGTCAATTTTTGTGTTGAGCAGTATATTACTCAGTATTATTTTAGTAACTGTTCCTTCAATCGTTGAAGATAACGATTGCATGGTTTTTTCTAAATTACTTCTTTCTAGTGCCCTTTTAAAGCGCCTCCTGAACTGGGAAAGATATAGTCAAATAACTGTATAAATATAGGGGTTTCATATTTTGATATGACGGAAATATTTCTTTTCAAAAGATTAATTTCTGATTTCAGCTTATTATTATCAGTGATATTTAAGCCTCCCATGCTACTTTCAAATTCTGATGCAAGTTTACCCACTAAGCCATTCAAACCTGAAGCTTTTACGTCATTCTTAATTAATTTATAATGACCTTTAATATCATTATTTTTAATTTGTTTGTCTGCGCTTAATGAATGAGTCAATGCATGATTAATCAACGATTTCGATACTGTCATAACCCCCCCCCTTATCTCATTGATGAATTTTTTTTAACATAAAAGCATTGATATTATTATTATATAAGTAAATTTAAAGTTATGTCAAATATAAAAAATAACTTAAAGCAACAAAGCTGTGTGAAAGATGTGTCATTTTTAATATTAATGCTTATTTTGTGCCAAAAAATGGAGCAAGCACTTTCAACTGTTTTCTAATCATTTGACATAGCCGTAAGGGGTCTCATAAATGTCAACGAGAAGGTATCAGGATAAAGTAATGGTAAATAATCCCTAAAAGAATATAATCGCATTAAATATAACCTAGTAATAAAAATGAAATCCATAAATCAAGACAAGCTTCCCCATATTGGCACTGCAGGATGGGCAATTCCCTCACTGATGAGTGATTTTTTCCCACCTGGAAAAAGTGCTTTAGAGCGTTACTCACAGGTCTTTAATGCTGTAGAAATAAACTCTTCGTTTTATAGATCTCATCGGAGGACAACGTATGAACGATGGGCTATCACGACTCCTGTGGGCTTTTTATTTTCAGTAAAAATACCTAAAAAAATTACCCACGACCAACGTTTAGAGAGTGTTGATGCTTATGTGGAACAATTTATGGACGAGGTCTCTGGTCTTCAAACTAAACTCGGTCCTCTACTTGTTCAATTGCCACCTAGTTTAAAATTTGAACCAGAAATTGCTGAAAGTTTTTTTAAACTAATGAGAAATAAATTTATTGGGGATATAGTCCTTGAGCCACGTCACAATTCTTGGTGTAAACCTGAAGCTATCGCTATCTTAAATCAATACAAAATTGTACTTGTCATTGCCGATCCTAATATTATTTCCTTCGAAATGGATTGTGAGCAAGCTTTTCAGTATCATCGTCTTCACGGAAAACCAAAAATTTACTCATCCCCTTATGAAAGCGTATTTTTAAATCAACTGGCTTCCAACATAAACACCACATCTTGGGTAATTTTCGATAATACTCAATTTGGTGCCTCAACTAATAATGCATTATTCTTAAAAAACGCTTTTATGCAAAATAGTAGGATTTAACAATTAATCATTTAAGAATGACTTCCGCTGATTGGTGTTTTTCCCAAAATTTCTTCGCTACCTTTGTTTACATTTCTTCCTATTAGGCCTTCTTTAACTAACTCTACATATGTTTTTGCTCATGAACCAAAATGTTGAAAAGTTGGTTGCTTGTACAAAAAGCTTTTCAAAATAAAGTACCTTTGGTAAGGTTTTGATAATTTTTATCAACTTATCATAGGTAAAATCATCATGCATACATCTTTTTTAAGCAACTTATCAACTTATAAAAACTGTATAGATAAGTTGGCCAAAATAAAAAACAAAAAAACTGCAATAATAGATAAAGGTATAAAATTTGAAGTTTTAAAATCATTTACGAATGCAATTTCAGTTGTTATCGGGCCTATTTTAAAAAAATTTGCCATCAATTTAGCTAAATGTTTGGAAATAGGTAGTTGTAGAGATTCGATTTTGGCTTATCCCTTGCCATTTTCCCAAAAAACGAAAGAGCAAATTCAATTAGCAGCAATTAATACAATAGTGAAGTTGAATCTTAGCTCGCAATATCCAAAAAACCCAATATGGTTGTGGATTTAAAACAAATTACGGCAAAAGAAAACTCATGCCAAAGCATCGCCATGATCGAGGCTTTTGGTGTCAGGCCTGACATTCTGACATTTGCCACGAATGCTTACAAAAGTATTCTTACAGGCAAATATCAGAATATCAGGCCAGACACCAATGGCTCATCCGCCCTTCATGTTAATCCTTCAGTATTCGCTGTCAGCCTCATAGGCCTTCAAGGCTGCCTTTAGCGCTAATTCCCACATATTTTTCTAACGTTTCATCTTGAGATATTGCAGCCTTAATGAGAAGAGGATTGCTTCTTGCCTCTTCGCTCATATGTTTAAAGGTAGTGGGTTTAACCTCAATACACTTAAGCAAAAACTCCTCATTGCTTTTTAAAGATGTAGAAGCAGCTGGAAAGATAAAATCACTTTTAGCAATTGCTGTGAGCATAATTCTTGGATTGCTCTTATTTTTATCCGTACAATAATCAACATTAAAGGTGTTGTGGTTCAGAAGTGCTATAACTACCTCTTCATCCTCTTTTGCCTCTTCATTGATAAATTTAAGATATTTCTCACTTGGTGGTAATTTTTTTAAGATTTCTAACAATGCTTTACCATTAGCAAATTGCAAAACACTTGGATCTAAAGGTGCCAACTCCAGAAGAAGATTGACGTCGTTCTGCCATTTTTTATTCATATATTTAATCATTAACGGAAATTGCTTTAAGTGCTTGATCATTTTCTCTCGCGTGAGGTTTTCTGTCCGCGTTGTGACCTCGCTTTTAAGCGCATCAATTTTTTTATTTAGATCTGTTGTGTTAGTCAGATTTTCCGGTGGAGCTTGTGCGTTTCCTTGCCAAAAAAGTTCATTAAAATCTGCAAGTATATTTTTACGGAATTGTGTGGTGCCTGCTTGCTTGAGTGTTAAGTCTGAAGCCCCGGTTTCTTTCAATGTATCATATATCAATAAGTGGGCCTCTGAAGTAGAAAGATGCTTTGTTGTATTTTTCGCTGAATACACAAGTGTATCATCAAAATAATCTGATTCTACCACATAACCCATACTGGTGAAATTTTCTTCACCTTGTTTTTTAAATAAAAGGATAGCTTCAGTCTCGGTTTTTTTTATCATACAATTTGTAAGAGTTGTTATTTCCCCGTTATATTTACATATTATGGATCCAAAAAAATAGGCCTTTTTCGCAGGTGAAGGATATCCTAAGCTTATTTCGAAAGTTGATTTTACAATCGTCTTTAAGTCGACTTTAGGTGCTTCAAGTTCCCGTACAAGATGTTGTGAGTTTCCTCCGCGCGCTGTTAACATAAGCTTTGTTCCACTTACAACAATTTTACTTTCTATTATTGGAGCCGAAAAAAGCAAAGTAGACTGTTCTGGTGGTACTTCAAGAGAATTTAAAGAATGACCATGATGACGCATAATTTTAACATTTTTATTTACATCAAACACTAAGTCTAAAGTGGGCATACTATAGCTCACTTTAGGGACATCTGAAACATTTGAAGGTAGGAGGGTCATCGATAAGGAGTTTAAGTAATTAACTTTGCTTTGAGTTAGATGTAGAGATGAGTAGTTGAATAAAGTTATTAACTTTTTTGTTATTTCTATAGGTGTGTTAAGCAAAGGAGGTTTTATGAATTTCGTTCAACCACCACTAGATCATGAAATTCGTAAAGCATATCAACTAAAAGCTTCAGAAACGAATAAAAGAAATGAATCAAATGGTTTTCCTGCTATTAAAGGCATATTCGATCGAATGATCGATTATTTAACAAAACCTTTTGGAGAAATGATTGGAAGAGAAATAACTAAAGTTGATTATGCAAAAGGAGAGAAAGAACGATTAACAGAATACAAAGATTATTTAGTGGATAATGAGCTTATTACTATAGAAAAGGTGATAGGTAAAGATGAAGCAGAATTAGAATCTGTTTTGATAGAGCCCTCCGTTGGTTTGCACATTGACAAGGTAATGTTAGTCTGTCTGGGTATGGGAGACTGCTATGAAAAGCATTTAGATTCATTTAGGCAACTAGCTGAAGATACGGGTGTACCCATTGTGGCTTTTAATTATCGAGGGGTTGAGGAGAGTGGTAAGGGGGTAACGGCTGTTTCTAAAGAAGATATTATTGCTGATGGAATACTAATGGTAGAGCACTTGGAGAAAAAGGGGATCACATCGGACAATATCTTAATATATGGTCATTCTATGGGAGGGGGTGTTGCTGCTGAAGTTTACAAACATAAAAAGCATAAAGGGCCAATCATCTCTGAATCATCTTTTTCTACCTTTAAAAAAGCTGTGGAATCAAAAAGAGGAGCTTTTATGGGCTGGCTTTTTGATAAACTAAATTGGAATTTTAATGGGATAGGGATCCTCGAAAGTACAGAAAATAAAAATAAGTTTGGGTTAATCGTTAATAGAAGGGATCCGACAGTACCTTATGAGAATACATCTCTTTATAAAGAAGCAAAAAACAGAGGTGTTGAAGGTCCGAGTGTAATAAAAATAGGAAGAAAAAATGAAAAGGAAATAATACGAAAATATAATGTTGAAAAAAAGAAAATGGTTAGTAAGCATCCAAAGGATGAAGCAGATATAAAAGGGAAGCATGATAACAGAGCTTTAAATGATTACGAAATAAAATATAAACGGATAAAAAATAATAATCTTATTTCAGAATTAAGGCACCCGCATCAAATGATAATGGATCAGAAAGTAGTAAAAAATGATGTATCGCCAAAAATGAAAGAAATAAGGGCAGAAATTGCGGCATGGTTCAGAAATGACCAAAATTAGGTAACAGAAGACGATCACGAGCCTGCCCACTTTTAGGCCGGTTTCTTAAAAAAATGATTATCTGGATTTAAAGGATTCTCTAAGCGGCTTGTTTAAAT
>JACCRY010000223.1 GCA_013813265.1 Parachlamydiaceae bacterium | reverse complement strand
CTTTAAATAATTTACTATTCGAATATAAGTTTTGAGAAGTGAATATTTTCTCCAAAATGTTCAAAGAATCTGGAGAAATTCTCTTTCCCAATTTTCTAAGTGCATTAACTGATGCTTCCCTAACCTGTGACGAAGGATGCGCTAATCCAGAGGCCAGCCATGTTACTGCCCACTTCGGGGCGTAATGGCCTACCCGATTCAAAAGTTCAACCGTTCGCAATGCAATCAACGAATTCGGATCTGAAAGTAGTCCCCCAATCAACACAATAACATTCTCTATTTGGCTATTATTCATCTTTGCGCGAGAATATCCATCAATGACTGCCTGTCTCATTTCGACATCATTACTTGCTAGAGCTTTGTATAGAATAGAGTCTGCGATCTCAGAATCTATTTGTAATGCTGCTAAAACTTCAATTGCATCTTTAGCAATTTGCCTGTCTTGATGGTGGACTGCGCGAAGAAGTATAGGAAGTACAGTTATTTTTGCAACCTTAGGATTTAGGGTTAATGTATCAATCAAAGCGTCTTTGATGAGAGGCCAATATCCGGGATTTAATAGTTGTCGGCACCAAAATTCAATCGCACAGAAATGGTTGGTGTACTTTCTATCGGTCAAATCTAATTCTTCAAGGCACCCCATAATCATTAAATTAGAGTACAGACTTACATGATCTTTCGGCACCGCCAAGATCTCTAAGAAATAATTTAATGCATCGCCATCCTTTTTTAAAAGCCCCGCTACAAACCTGAAGATTTTTTGAAAATTTGGATTAAATTTCTGTTCAGCAATGATGTCTTTTGCTTCTTTTGGGTGGGCTTTAATGAGTCTTGACAAATGCCGTGCTGCTAAAAATTCACGAGAAACAAGGTTGAAATTGGACGATCCAAATTGAAAAGCATGAATAAAAAAAAGATATTGACGATTGTGCACTTCAACTTTTAAAGAGGATGGGGACTGTTGGAGATCTTGCCAAGCATCAGCATCTAACTGCTCTAATAAAGCGCAAATTTCAGAATCCTTAAATGTCAACGGCAGCGCTCGCCTTTTGTTAAGATCCTTTAAGGCTTGATTCTCAAAATAGGAAGCACAAGCAAGGTAAACTTCGGTCAGGGTCAAGTTTGGCTTAAATTCAAGATAGCCCTCCTCGAAAACTAAGCAGACAATTTTCAGGATGACAGGGTTATGCACGATACTAAGAAGTGCTGGGATAGAATGAATAGCGGTATTAATCTCCTTGCTATGCTTACTACACAATTGGTCAATGACGCTACTGATTGATTGAACTGAAAATCCATTGCATTCTAAAATCCTATCAGCATTAACTTGTGGGGCATTACTAGAACTTGTAGATAAAACCCAATACGGATAATTCACAAGTAGTTCTAGAAATTCGAGAGCCCTCCCTTGGGTAAAATCTTCCTGGCCCCCCTCTATAACTAAAAGAAGCCTATCTTTTCTATTGTCTTTGAGGTATCTCTCAAAAGTCATTAACTCCACTTGTTTTTGCTTCTCAGCAAAAGAAAATTGCACAAGCGAGGCTATAAGATTTTGCTTTTCCGGAATATCCTTTAAGTGTTTAAGTGAAATAAAGAAAACAACATCGAATCGGTCATCCCAAAGTTTTCCTTTAGCCCACTGTTGGAGTATATAATGACAAAATGCGTCATTCTCATTGCCTGATGCGCCAGAAATCAATATCTGGTTATTATTTCCTTCAAAAAAATCTTCAAGTTGTAAGTATTCTTTTTCTGTCGAAACAGTTTTGGGAATAGATTGGGTAAATGAAAGATCTACTTCATCAATTTCGAGCGGATCAATACCAAGCTCACGGCTAATTGAATATCGCTGGTAAATGTTTCGTAGATTGAAGACAAAGTCGTTTTGAGATGACTTTAAAATAGAGACTGGGAAAAATTCTTTTTTTATTTCAGTTTCATTAGCATTATGCACTGCTTGATTGTCGATTCTATTAAATGCATGTAGAGTAATGCGAGAACCTTTCATATTTTTTTTTGAGTATTCGACTGTCGCAATGTCTTTGGTGGGGCTATTACCCCTTGTAGGTTCCATTAAAATAATCCTAAATATAGCTTTTTCATTTACATTATAGAATATAATAAGAAAATTCAATTGATTTTAAATTTTTTTGACTTTGAAGCGGATAAAGATCCGCCAATGATATATTGAGAGCCTTATAAAAAGTAAAATACCTCATCAAACATTCTTATGTCCCATTCTTCAACCGAATTTGAACAGGCTCTTAGAAGGAAAGCGCTATGGCTCGGCTCTCAAAGCTCTTGACGAACTAGTTACTTTTAATCCTAGCCAAGTTTTACCTCGCTATCTCGTAACGTTGGCATCAAGAAAAATACATAAGCCACTCCGTAACTTTACGCCCCACGATTTTCAAGAAGCAGTGCGGCAAGTGAGCATTCTGCCGAAATTAATCGAGATTTTAAGGCAAAAAACTTTCCAAGCAGCACTAACAAGTGAAGATTTAGTAGAACTTGGACACATTCGCTGTCTATCAGAAGTCAAAAATCTTAAAGTTAGGCAAGAAAGTGTTTTGCTTTTAGAGACAAAAAGAGCTGTTGGAGAAATTCTGAGACCACATTCTCATTATCGTTCAACTATTTCTGTTGATGAACTCTTCAAACCTTGTACATCAACACAACCAGTTGATGCAGGGAAAGATCCTTTTGGGAACATTCGATTTTATATGAGTGATAGCTATAAAAATTACGCTGCTGCTATAAAATCTCTTAGTTTTCTCTTCCGCACCAATGCGGACGTGACTCTTTGTTATTTCTATCTCTTCGAATTATTTCTCCATATTCAAACGCTAGATACTATTGCTCTGAATCTCCCCTATTTGATTGGGCGGTCGCCTGATAAACCTGAAGATCATCGCAAATTAGCTACTAAGTTGGCTAAATGGTTTACAGACAGAACCTGTTATTCAGAAGCAAGTGGTTGCTATGCAAAAGCGTTACGTATTAGAGAATCAATAGATGTCTACAAGCAATCCTCAAAACTTTTCATCAATATCGTTCGTCCCCTTGTAGAAGCTTGCGGATTGCCCTGTATATTCCGTTTCAATTTGGGATTCTGTAAGGATCAAATCTGTAGAATTGAATTCTATGCCATCTTGTGGAACAGGATGCGCGCATATTTCTCTGAGAATGCGTGAAACGTTTTCTATAGAGTTGTTAGCTTTTGTCAACAAGTCAATGTCAACTGTTGCACGATGTGTAGCAGGATCCCACACCATTAACATTAAACCTCCTTTTAAAAAGAATGAATCTTTATGTTTTGATGTGCTTAATCGGTATAAAAATCTTTCCATGGCATAATATCGAAGAACTTCTTGTGTAGGTCGATTTTTTGTTAATGCAATATTCTTTAGCTTTGTATAAACGGATTCAGGAAAATTTTTCTTTTCGATATTCATATTTATTGACTCACAATCGTTTCAATGATGAGCTGAAGAACTTTTTCAATACGACAGATTTTTGCATAATCATAAAGCTTATCAAGATCAGTTTTTCCTTTTCTCCAATACTCTTTGAATGCTTCTAAAACAACATCCATGCCGATTTTTTGTCGAAACTTTAGACAATCTGCTAGGGTTTTTTCGATGTTGTAAACTTTAACCGGAAAACCACTCACCGAAATTTCTTCTATTCCTGCTTCATAAGCGCTTTGGGAATACCAGAAAATACGTAATGGGGGATAACTTGGTTTTGGCAACCTTGAGGTTCTTGGTAAAGCTATATAAACAAAGTGAGGAATTTGAGTTGTCAATTCATAGTAGGCTAATGCTGATATGAGACAAACAATGCCCAGAGGAATTCTCTTGGCAACCAAAACTAAATCGGGTTCCGCAAAATCGGGCATGGAAGCCAATCGAAAAACACCCCTCCCTAATGACTCTAGAATCCCTTCATCCCTTCATCCCTTAATCTGTAAAGATAAACAGGATGAATCCCCAATTTTATAGCTTCAGTGGTACGCAAAATGCCATTATGCTGCCTAAAAATTGGCATGGTTCAGAAATGACCAAAATTAGGTAACAGAAGACGATCACGAGCCTGCCCACTTTTAGGCCGGTTTCTTAAAAAAATGAGTTTCTAGATTTAAAGGATTCTCTAAGCGGCTTGTTTAAA
>JACCRY010000189.1 GCA_013813265.1 Parachlamydiaceae bacterium | reverse complement strand
AAGGGCAAATTGGGATGCTTCTTATATCTAATGAAAACAATAATTGTGGAGAATACTCAGAACACATGAATCATTGTATTCGATTTTTGAAAGCAGGTTCAAAAAACTCATGGAATCGAGCAGATAGGGCTTGGTTCAAATGCAGGTTACACCTTTTAAGTGGCAGAGCCGCTCAAAAGGTGTAACCTGCATTTGAACCAAGCCTTTTTTTTGGAACAAGGTACGGTAAACATTAGGATATTTACCGTTATATTAGGCAGAGGAATAGCCAATTTCTCTGTCAAAAACCAATATTCTCTATATTTTTTTAAAATATGAAAGATTTTGAAAAAAAAGTGACATAGCAATCAACTTAACTGTATAACGTTTGTATCTAAACCTAAACAATTACAGGATCAAATGCTATGTCAACTTCTACCATTGATAACTCAAATCCAATTAATTTGAAAGTCTCTCAGCAGCTCATTTCCTAAATTCCACACAACGCCAAGTTATAGCCAAACAAGCTATAGGTGGTAAGACTCCTATCTCGCACATTGCTGAACGCTATGCTGTCAGTAGAAAATTCGTATATGAACAAAAAGTCAAAGCTGAAGAAGCTATCCATGAAGCTTTTTCCGAGCAATCTTCTGAACCGGATAAAGTTCTTTTTTATATCCCGGTAACAAAAAAGTGGCTTATTCAGGTCGTTCTGGCATTGATTTTCATATGTCGGGCTTCATATCAAGGGGTTATTGAATTGTTCCGAGACATCTTCGATTGTAAAATTTCTAAAGGGAGCGTTCATAATATTGTACATGAGCATCTTCAGAAAGCTAAAGAAATCAATCAGCTGCAAGACCTTTCCAGAGACGAGCCGACCTTCATGATGAAATTTATCAAGCCGGCGAACCGGTCTTGGTTTGTTGCTGCGCCCGTTCCACTTACTGCTACCTTCTAAGCCTGGAGGAATCATGTGATGCCAGTAGTTGGGGCGTACATCTTCTTGATCTTCATGAAAAGCAAGGGCTCTGTCCGGATTTTACAGTTATAGATGGTGGTAAAGCTGCAAGATGCGGTCAAAAGCCCGACTGAGCTGCTCACTGGTGAACAACATAAGCACTGGCTAGAAATGCTAGGCTTTAAGATGTTCAAGAAAGCTGCATAAACAATCTTATTAATTCACTTTGAAAATAAACCGACCTAAAAGTGGGCAGGATCCTAATCGCTTTGTGTTACCCATTTTTAGTTAATTTTGAACCATGCCGATAAAGCTCTTAATAGCTCCGACATATCGACCTTATTTAAAATTCCTTCAGATAAAATAAGATGTATTGATGACGGGGCAGCGCATCTCGTTGCATCTATGAACACCCTTGGCCCTAAGTTACCAAAAGGTCCAATTTGGAATCTGTCGATTGGTTCAGCAGTCGGTTTTGGTTTTACTGATTGCAATCATAATGTTAGAAACTTATATGACTTCTGTTCATTTTTTGGTTGCTGGCCTTGGGATTCCACTGAGCCATATACGGGATCGGAAGTGTGGTTTTCTTGTGGATCAAAATACGGTTTTGATCAGATAATCGCAGATCATAGCGGCTCTGTTAATTCTAACGTCTTTTCTGAATTTGCTTCCAGATGGAAGTCATATCTTGAGTGTAGTGTTTTAAAATTCAGTAAAGTGCAATCTAAAGAATGGGGAAGTCCTGCAGCTGTAGTCTTTACTGGTGGCCATGTGGATCACTATGGAACTAGTCTTGCCGATAAGCTAGGAGAAATTGGATTGGATATCCCAGTATTCACTGGACCTAAAAATGCAGGTTTATTAGGTGCAGGCTGGAATGTAGTGGTTAATTCTCTTGAAAAACCGCCCTTAATAAAGGCTATTATTGCTCAAGATCTTAACGCCATAAAACAGCTCCTTGTTCAAGAGAGGGACCTCAAGCAGCACGATAATCTTGGCTATACCCCATTGCTAAGAGCTGTACAAACAGGGAATAGTGACGTTGTGAATTTTCTGCTTGAATCAGGAGCTCCGGTAAACGACCCTGATTTTGCCTTCCAAACACCCCTGATTTTAGCTATTAAAATAAGCGAAATTGAAATTGTTAAATTGTTGCTGACTCATGGTGCTGATGTTTATGCAACAGATTCTTGGGGGCAGAACTCTCTTTCTTTAGCGAGGGAAAGTGATAATTCAGATCTTAAAAATTTTTTAGCAACGACTTCTGAAATGAAATAAGGGCTCGATTACAAAAAAACAAATTCGTTGTGCTGTTCTATTTTGTGGATCAGCTATCGACCAAGCAATGATTCTCCCAATGGGGTGAGATTAATTTTTGGCTGAGTATAGTTTGGATCTTCAAGATAATGTTTGAATGCTTGATCGATGTGGTCTTTAGTTTGTTTGAGCTCAGGATAGGAAGGGTTGTGACCAGTGGAGACACCTGTTTCAAAAGCTTCTATTCTCAGAGCCTTACCCTCGTTCGTTAGCCTTGCCTTTGGTACGTAACACAAGTAGCCAACCATTCTTACTTTTGGGTTGTTGCTAAAGGGCCTATCTTTGCTCGGATGCTGATTCCAGTGAACGGTTCTTGAATCCCATAAAATGAGTGAACCTCGGGGAGCTGTTATATGTTTCATGCAGTAAGTGCTTCCCGATTCATCTGTGCTCTGAGCGAAAAAGTCCTGTAAGTACATCTCATCTACTTCATCAATGGCTTCGAGTTGGGGAGCAAAGTTATTGAACTGGAGATGGGACTTAGGAATACAGTAAAACCCTCCATCCCCATCAAAGGAATCTTCAAGCAAGAACTGCCCTTGGATAGTATACGGCTTTGTTTTCAACAACGACTCGCTTACGAAGTCAATAGGAGGGGTATTGTTGTGTGCTACGCCATCTTGTCGTCTCAAAATCGCCTGATCAACGTGGGGCCATGGCTTGAAAGAACCTTCTCTTATTTCTGGCGGACACATAATGGACAGTCCGTCCATGCTTACAATCAGGTAGTTCGTGTTCCATATCTGAGCAAAGACATCGACAATACGAGGATCTTGCCTTAAATCCCACATTACTTGGGTCTGGCCGGCAGGTCCTGCAAAGGTCCCAAACAGGTTATGCATCGGAAATGCTTCTTTCCAGTTACTTCTGTTATCCATCCTGCAATTAGGCCAAGACTTCTCGATGAATTCATGCCAAACGCGTTGATATAATAGCTTCGTTTCAAGCGTCGAAAGTACCTGAGGGATGACGCAATACCCCAGCTCTTCAAGATCCTTAAGGTAATGAGGAGTGGGAGACGGGCTTTTTTCTTCAAAGGAGACAACGACAGAATCTTCTGATAAAGGTTGTGCATTCGTGAATTGGGGGACGAGCCAAAAAAAAACAAACAAAAATAAATGCACGCGTTTCATAGGTACTCTTCCTGCCAAAAATAAGAATTATATTCGAATAATACTAAAGATTTTGGGAATGTGTCAAGAATATAAAACTGATAACTCATATGTGGTTATGGACATTTGTTGAGTATGATAAGGAAGCACCGGCTTCGAAAACAGAAGTTGGAGCAATTTAACCGGGGTTCGAATTCCTCCTCTTCCAATCAATAAAAGCCATTCCACACGGCTGCCTCAAAACTATTCAACCCATTAATAATGCGCTCAAATGATGAAAATCCGATAAAATCCAGTAGCTTTTTGAGTGGAAAACCTTTAGCATCGTGTTCAATACATGTTTCGCGTTAAAGGCAAGATTTGAATGACACCTGATGAATTACACCATTTAATTAAAGATCTATGTTCCCACCCACAAGAGTGTGAATGGATAGAGTTTAAGTGTAATAATGAGCATCCTGAGGATATTGGAGAGTACATTTCTGCTCTGTCTAATTCAGCTGCTTTACATGCTAAACCCAGAGGGTATATTGTCTGGGGTGTTGATGATAAAACTCATCGTGTAGTCGGCACACAATTTCTCCCACGAATGAAGAAAATCGGTTCTCAAGGCAAAAATGGGAACCAAGAATTAGAAAGCTGGCTGTTAAATCAATTAACCCCAGGAATAGAAGTATGCTTTCACGAAATTTTGATTGACGGGCTTCCTGTTGTTGTATTTGAAATTCAGCCAGCTTTTTCCCATCCTGTGCGTTTCAAAAGCAATGCATTTATAAGAGTTGGCTCTTACAAAAAAAATTTAAAAGATTATCCTGAAAAAGAACGAAAGCTATGGGAATTGTTTCAATTTGCACCATTTGAAAAAGGAATTGCAAAAGAATCTTTATCGGATGAACAAGTGCTTCAAGAATTGGACTATGTTTCTTACTTTCAATTAATAGAACAACCACCCCCAGATAATCGCTTATCTATTATCTAACGATTAAAGTCTGAAGGACTCATCAAAGAGATTGTTCTAGGCCGTTATGCAATCACAAATATAGGGGCAATTTTATTCGCTAATAATCTAGAGAAATTTGGTCGTTTAGGACGAAAAGCACTTAGAGTCCTCCTTTACAAGGGATCTAACCGCGTTAACACCATCAAGGAACATCTTTTCAAAAAGGGATACGCTGCAGCATTCACGGATATTGTCGAATATGTTAACGATCAACTACCAAGAAGTGAAGTGATCGGAGAAGCTTTACGGAGAGAAGTAAGGATTTATCCTGAAATTGCAATTCGAGAGTTGGTTGAAAACGCATTAATACATCAAGACTTTACTATGAGTTGAAACGGTCCGATGGTAGAGATTTTTGACAATCGAGTTGAAATCACAAATCCAGGGTGTCCACTAATAGACACGCTTCGTTTCATTGATGAGCCTGCTCGCTCGCGTAATGAAGACCTCGCTCGATTTATGCGCCGCTTAAAAATTTGTGAAGAACGTGGAAGTGGAATTGATAAAGTTATTTTTCAGATTGAGTTATATCAATTACCCCCGCCCGATTTTAGAGTCACAGAAGGGAGTACCATCGCTTTATTATTTCAACCTGCTCCTATTGATAAGATGGGCAGAGAAGATAGGATTAGAGCCTGCTATCAACACGCTTGCCTTCAGTGGGTTTCAGGAAAACAAATGTCCAATAGTTCTTTGCGCCAGCGCCTCGGAATTCAAGATTCAAGCTATCCAATAGCCTCAAAAATTATTAAAGATTCTATTACAGATGGTCTTGTAAAACCGTATGGTGAGCAGACTTCAAAAAAAGCAGCAAAATATGTTCCTTACTGGGCTTAATCTTATGTAACGCGATGTCACGAAGCGACCTATCAGTCATCAAATTTGAGCTATTTCCCTAGTGAAATATCCCTTTGCAATGACCAAATTTATGTAACGCGATGTAATCAGGGGCTAAAGTATGCAATAATTTTTGTAACTATTCACGTCCCTATATGCATCAAGCGTGAATGCGCGCTTGCGAGGCTGTGAAAAAATTGGAAAGATGCTTCAGTTGGCTGAAAAGTTGCATCTGACGCACTTCTCTTCTCGGTCGTAGCTA
>JACCRY010000153.1 GCA_013813265.1 Parachlamydiaceae bacterium | reverse complement strand
GTGGTATAATATTTTTAGTTAATGTAACTAAATTTGAAAAATAAAGAGATTGAAAAATGATGCATGCAATTTCACAAATCCAAGAACGTCCAATTGAAAATTATTGTGTGAATTACTTGACAAATTGGACTCCGGACGATAATGACTGCATCATCATGTTTTATGCTCTAAAAATCCTAATAGGCCTGCCAGTAGTTGGGACTGTATACATAGTATCTTTCATTTGGAATAGGATCACGGACTTAATTTGTGCTTCCGCTGAGATTAGAAAAACGGACAGTGTTTCAGAAAGTATCAAATCAAACAGACCACTAAAATTAAATACACTAAATGTTGATTCTAATGAGTCTTTGTCAAAGACAGAAGAACTTAAGGCTCCAGGTTACCAAGTTATTGAACCAAATAAAAATGGAAGACAGTCTCAAAAGTACCTTTTCACGAATAGATGGGCACTCGAACAACAGTATAAGCTTAAGTCTGAAAGAGGCTACACGGGTCATGATAAGCTCACAAAACAGCAATATGAGAGTTTACTCATAAATGCTCTTGAGTGCAAAGAATTTGCATTTACACGACTTGGCTACGTAGATGATGATGGAAACGAAAATCACGAGAAGTGGGGAGGAGAACCATACAGGGCGGATTATCCTATCTATTATATTCAACAAAAAACCACATCAGCTGAATTTTACAGAGAATGTGCAAAGCGTCCAACATACCAACTGCATCATGGAGATCCCATGATTGGCTTTAATGCTTTAACAGCATCAGCTTGTACAGGGAATTAAAACTTTTAGAAGAACTACTTAAGGTGGCTCCTGAGCTCGTCAATCTTGAAAACCGCGATGGAATAACTCCACTTTTTTGGGCTTGTATGTATAAAAATAAAGAAGTCGTTCTAGATATGGCAAAGTTACTTATTGAGAATGGAGCAAATGTTAATTTGCCATGCTTTTATAGTTTTGCTGAAAATGATTTGTTTATAGAAGATAACGCTACCCCTCTTTGCGTCGCCGCAAAAAGAGAAAACGCAGAATTGGTCCAACTTCTTTTAAACCATGGTGCAATCATAATGCGCAAAAACGAATATGTTAACACCGATGAAATCGTTGATTTTGACGAAGAAGATCGTAAAATATTTGAAAAGGTTACTTCTGAAAATCGTCCATATTTCTATGGTTTAAAAAAAATAAATGTAGACTTTATTATTTCTCAGGCTCGATCATTAACAGAAAAGAAAGCATTGCCCTTGGTAAAGTGGGGATTTAGCGAAAAAATTCCAATGGATATTTTAAGCAGAGTCGTTCAGATTTTCCAACATCTATTAAGGTTTTACTAAACATGTAGCGCTGCATTCTGATCATGCCTTTAATTCAATCATTTTTTGAGTGCAAAAAAGGAAGAAACGCGAAGGAAGAAAGGAGAAAGCAAATGGCAAGCCGCGTCATATGTAGAGATTAACTGTTTTTTTGAATACTATGCAGTGTACTAGATGATTTTTTTAACGCAAAGAAACTGCAAAAGACGCAAAGGCGGCAAAGATCATTAGATGAATAATGAGGCCTTAAAAACTTATCTTCCCTTTTGTACGCGGCCTTACTCATGGATTCTAAACTATCTTTGTGGCTTTGCGCCTTTTGCTGCTTTGTGGTATAATATTTTTAGTTAATGTAACTAAATTTGAAAAATAAAGAGATTGAAAAATGATGCATGCAATTTTACAAAACCAAGAACGTCCAATTGAAAATTATTGTGCGCATTACTTGACCAATTGGACTCCGGACGATAATGACTATACAATCATGTTTTATGCTCTAAAAATCCTAATAGGGCTGCCAGTAGTTGGGACTGTATACATAGCATCCTTCATTTGGAATAGGATAACAGAATTAATTTGTGCTTCCGATGAGATTAGAAAAACTGACAGCGTATCAGAAAGTATCAAATCAAATATCCAACTAAAGTCTCCAGGTTACAAAGTTATTGAACCAAATGAAGATGGAAGACAGTCTCATATGTACCTTTACACTAATAGATGGTCGCTTGTACAACTGTATGAGCATAAGTCTGAAAAAGGCTACAGGGGCCATGATAAGTTAACAAAACAGCAATATGAGAGTTTACTCATAAATTCACTTGAGTGCAAAGAATTTATACATCCATTAGATCTATACGTATATGACGATGGACACGAACATGATCTCGAGAAGTGGGGAGGAAAACAATATAGGGAGGATTACCCTATCAATTATATTCATCAAAACACCACACCAATTGAATTTTACAGAGAATGTGCAAAGCGTCCAACATACCAACTGCATCATGGAGATCCCATAATGGGCGTTAATGCTCTAACAACATCAGCTTTTACAGGGAATTTAAAACTTTTAGAAGAACTACTTAAGGTGGCTCCTGAGCTCGTCAATCTTGAAAACCGCGATGGAATAACTCCACTCTTTCGGGCTTGTATGTATAAAAATAAAGAAGTTGCTCTGGATATGGCCAGGTTACTTATTGAGAATGGAGCAAATGTTAATTTCCCATGCTTTTATTGTTTTACTGACAATGATTTGTCGATAGAAGATACCTCTACCCCTCTTTCCGTCGCTGCAAAAAGAGGAAACGAAGAACTGGTTCAACTTCTTTTAAACAATGGTGCAATCATAATGCGAAAAGACGACTATGCTAACACGGATGAAGTCAAAGAAGATCGTAAACTATTTGTAAGGGTTACTCCTGAAAAACGCCCATATTTTTATGGGTTAAAAACAATAAATGTAAACTTTATTATTTCTCAGGCTAGATCATTAACAGAAAAGAAAGCTTTGCCCTTGGTGAAGTGGGGATTTAGCGAAAAAATTCCAATGGATATTTTAGGCAAAGTTGTTCAGATTTTCCAACATCTATTAAAGTTTTACTAAACAGGTAGCCCAGCGAAGAAACGCGAAGGAAGACAGGAGAAAACAAATGGCAAGCCGCGTCATATATAGAGATTAACTGTTTTTTTTGAATACTATGCAGTGTACTAAATGATTTTTTTAACGCAAAGAAACTGCAAAAGACGCAAAGGACGCAAAGATCATTAGATGAACAATGAGGCCTTTAAAAGGTATCTTTCCCTTTGTACACGGCCTTACTCATAGATTCTAAACTATCTTTGTGCCTTTGCGCCTTTTGCTGCCTCTTTGTGTTAAAAAAAAATAACTACCTTTATTAGTAGGATGAAACAGTTTGCAGAACTTATTTCTCATCCCACCTTTGTGTTTCTTCGTTATCTATGCGTTAAAAAGGGCTGACTATACGCTACAGCCTCTACTTTCCTTCCCTGAACTATATAATAAAAATTGAGGTAAAACATGATTCTGAAGTCGCGCATGTTCGCGACAGGTTTTCAAAGGCCCTTTTAGTACAATACGTGAATGCTTGGCCTTCCTATAACGTTGAGGTGGGGTGTTCTGACATTTCATCAATTAGCTTAAGCGCGAATTCTTTTTTTGATGCCGTAAATCCCTAATCCTTGGGGCACCCAATCACAAATTTGCAGCTTACAAGATAAAACAGGATAGTGCAGAGAGGATGCAGGGTACTTGAATATATCTCCTTAACTTTCTAATTTTTATTATTGTCTTACTAGCCTTATTCTATCTTGTAAAAATCAGTTTAGAGTTTAACATTCTATTATTGTTTTAATAAAATTGGTGATTGTGTTACAATAAATTATATGTTTTTTTTGATTTAATGAAATATAAATGAGGAAAATAAGTGAATAATAATAAATTACAAGATAATCTGAATAGGTTAGAAGCAATTTTAAGCTGTATCGAGGCCCCTGTAGATAAAGATCAAACAAAAGCAGTTCAAAATATTAGTTCTTTTTTTTCAAAAATAAACCTTTTTTTTAAGCGCTCCTTTTTTTCTCTTATTCAAGGACAATGGTTAGACAATAAAGTGGCAGTAAAAACCGTCAAACACTACGTTTTCAATGTAAAGGCAGAAGAAAAAAACAATGAATCTAGCGATAGAGTTTATGAAATTTACAAAAAACTGGTCAGTTTAGACGATGTTGAAAAACTGCCTATAAAAGGGATTGAGTCTTCATGGATCATTGATCCAATAGCTGATGAACTTCCAACTTTCCATCGCGTAAAAAAAATGAGCAGCAGCAGACATTCTGCGGATGCCTCAAAGATGGCGTTTCATATTCATGGAAATGAATTTGGCGCAAACAATAAATCTTTTGAAGGATCTGATCTTGAAACAACTCTTGGAACTCTTTCAGCCTTTTTAAACGAACGTTCCGAGCAGCAAGGATTTCCTATTTACGGATTAACTAAGGAAGATTTAGATTCCATCACAGGTGCCGTTCAACTAGCAATTGATTTTACAGATGCAGAAAACCAGATTGAACACGCATTCGCTGAAAAAGAATCACTGCTTCTTCCAGGCGGTTGGGCTGGAGCTCCTTCAGGGCATGCCATGCTGTATGAAATCATTCCAAATCAAGATGACTCCGACGAAGCCACATTTCGTTTATATAATTTGGGTTCCGGATCCAACATGCATTTTGGTGGGATTGTTGGAAATAAAACGAAAAGGCTTCCTTACATCGATTTTACAGGTGTTTCAAGGAAGTCCCTTCTTGATAAAAATGTGCTCTCAGCTATTCGAGAACTCCAAGAAAATCCATTTTTTCCAGATACAGATAGTAAAACCAGTTATGAAGAAAAAGATATTTATGAGGGTATTTTAGCCCTGCTCAAACTCAAGCCTGAAGCAATGTTGACCCATGAAGAGAGTCCAGTTGGATCCTTAAAAACAACTCAGTATTCAGGAATCTGTGCGTGGAGGTCACCGATGGCCTATCTCGCCACAAAGATGCCGAAAGAGCAATACAAGCAATTTACTTGCGACATCAGATTACAAAACTTAATTGATCGTGTCTCTGCTGCACACAAAGAAGCTTTCGCTAGAACTGGATGGTGGCATCGTTTGGTCGATTATATTTATGGTAAAGAAGAGATTTCAAAGGGACAGTGGACCTTACTTGAGAAATCACATCAAAAACTTTCTAGGAAAATTGCAAAGTCTTTTGAGCAGGGAATTGTAGGCTCGCAGTATGCCCAGTATGCTTCCTATAAATTGCAAAAGCTCTCTGGAAAAATCGAAGAAATGAAAGATCATGCCTTCAAACCCACTTCTCAAATCCTTGACCCTCAGAAGAGAACTTGGAAAGCGAAGGCTGTGAATTTAGATTGCATCAACATGACAAGCCAGCCTTTGCATGAACAGCTTGAAAGTGCCTCAAGTAAAATGGGGGCACAACCTTGTTCGTTTGTGTATGAAAGCATTCAGGCATCATCTCTTCAAGAGTACCGGCAAGCTCTCAAAGACATTCTTGTTAGTGCAGGAACGGCGATGCAAGCAGGGGAGGAACAAGCCCTCAACATTGCTTTGGTTGATTGGGTGCGTCAGATTGATGTTAAAGACTTTACAAGGACTTTCGCAAAAGATCAGGGAGTAGCTATAGAAGTCATGGAAGACTTAGGTAAGTTATCTAAAATCTTCTTTGAGACTTGCTTACGTCTTCCTGATGCATACGTAGTTCACCCCGACAAGCAATATGCTTTGACAAAGATGCTCTATTTGCAACAACAACTTGCGATGGTTATAGAACCGGAAAATCTAAAACATCTTCAGTTTAATTTAAGTTCTAACAAATCCTTCTTTTTTAAAGTGGGAGATCCCGCTATACATCAGGAATTCTTTCACATCGTCAATGCCCTCGACACTTCAAAAAAATTGTGTGAGATTCTTTTAACCCAAGTTCACCAGCTTCCGTGAGGAAGTTTGCAGATTCTTGACTACATTTTAAATTTATACAATAGTTTTTTTAGACCTCAAAATTGAGGAAGAAAGTCCTAATGCCCTATATATTTCC
>JACCRY010000148.1 GCA_013813265.1 Parachlamydiaceae bacterium | reverse complement strand
ATTCCCATCCACATATTTTTTTAAGTTGTTTATCGTTTTTTAGTTCTTTCAGAATGTTCTTGGTGTAAGGTAACTTGAAAACTATTTTAGCAATAAAGGCTCTCGCAATAGCACTCCTATCTTCTTTGAGTCTTCCATTTGTAAACCTACCACAAGGAATAAACTCTTCGATACGCACTAACTCTAAAATGGCAACTAACTTTTTGTGATCGGGAGAAAGTTCACCTAGATCTTTTTCAAGCTGAGGGAAAAGTGTGTACTGTACATTAGACCAGAACTGTGATAAAATTTGTCTGAAAGACATTTGGCTCCTTTGGTTATTTGGGTGTGTAACTATCCCCATAATACCTTCAGGAGCCTTTTTATTGCAACAATTTCTAGTGGTTTTTTGGTTTTTTTAGGTGTATATCAATCTCCACAGCATATTGTGGAGCCACTTATAATTCCAATTATTTATTGGCACTTATGCAATTACCTCTTCAGGGCTACACCCGGGGAGACAAATATAACGCACTTTCAGGCTCGGGTGGTTTCTTTTGTGCGAATAAAGACATAGGTAACACTCTATCGGACCGATGTTAGAAGAGGAATATGGTACGTAAACGCAATCAACGATGCAAACGATACAACGATAAAAACGATAAAAAATTGTGAAATGCTCAGTACTTCACAGATTTCTTAAAGATTCCTTCTAGACTAGTAGAAAAGTCCTCATTGCTTTGCAGTCTTTTCCGCTCCCATTTCCTATGTCGGAAATTTACTAGCAAACCGATTTGAAGATGAGGTAATTTCTTGTCTTCTTCCATCGTTCTTATCGTTTTATCGTTTATATCGTTAATCTACAGTAGCAACAGCACGTGTGAAGCTGTACACTCGGAATTCTTTCCCCCGCCTTGTTTCTAGCAGTCCAATAAAAGTGTAAGTAAGATAGGTTCAGGAAAAGCGAGACTGCATTCTGTGTTGAAATGCACACTAGCACTGCTCGGAATACGTTTCAATTGACGAAACTACGTGAACATCAATGAAATTACAGGAAACCAAGCTCAAAATGACATGCGATTTGGAAAACTATGTACATTTTTTTTAAATAAAACGCCATGCATAACACATTCATCTCACAATGACTCGAAAGTAACTTTTATAGATATCTATAATTATAAATATACTGAAAATATAATATAGAGGCAGGTGTAAATCATAAGTATTTAAAAATAAACTATTTACGTTAACTTTATGCATATGCCTACAAACTCGGGGTTGGACGCCTACAAAATTTAACCTTCTTCCGAAGGGTATAAAAGCCAATCACTTGTGGCTGCAATGACCCACATCAAACAAGCCGAAGCCAAGGTGTCTGTAAAAAAATGACCACCCTGCGCAATTCGCGTCAAACTGAGACTAATCCCAAGTGTAAGTGCTAAAGCCAGTCCTCCCCAGAAAAGGGGCCTATTGTGTAAACGTCTCCCCTGGACTGCAAGTGCAAAAAAACAAAACCCCATTGCACTATGTCCAGATGGAAACGATTTAAAATTACCGTTAACAACAAAATCGGGCTGATAAAAAGGCCTAAAAGCTTCTGTGCCAGCAAATTGTTCTACTTGTCGTGGTCGTGGCCGCTTCCAATTTTCTTTAAGAAGTGTGTGTGTAATAAATCCAGCTCCAATCGCAATGGTTAAAATCACTTGTAGCGCCGGTTTACGCCACTTTTTAAATTGCTTAAACACAAAAGAAAGCATGAAAAGCAATATTGCTCCTATTCCGAAGACTTGTCCGGGTAGAAGTCCCCATACAAAAAAAAATCTAAAAAAAGGATGAGTTGAAAACTCTCGAGTTGCAGGGTCAAAAAAATAGGTAGAAATTGCAACATCCACTGCTCCACTAAATGGGGCAATCACTGCCAATAATGCTATAGGAAGGATCCAATCCCAAATAAGAGGATTGCGAAAAAATAAATTACTCATTAGTCTGTTGCCATTTGAAATAAGAATAACATAACACAAAATCGATTATCCTCAAAGAGTTTGGAGAACAAGATGCAATTTCCCTCGATCACTTATGAATGGGTGACAATTTATATTTATGGTCTACTTCCTGGTTTTTTACTTTTGGCAATCAGTATTTTCGGTATATTAAAACGAAGGGACAAGGAACTAGCTGTTTCAGTAGAGAAAACAATAGGGCTCCAACGTCAAGTCGACGAACTAAAAGTACTATGTGAAAAGCAATTACACTTAAATGAATGCCTTCAACAAGAATTGCGTGCTACAAGCGAACAACGAGCTGTTGCAGAAGCTAAAAATAGTCGCCTTGTTGACCTTGAACTTCTCATTCAACGCTTACAAACAGATAATGGTCAACTCCAAGTTTCAATTGCCCACCACGAAACGGCTCTTGAGCAGGAGCGAAAAGGATGGCAAGAAAAGACAGATTTGATTCTTGTAGCACAAAAAAATCTTTCAGATTCCTTTAAAGCACTTTCAGCTGATGCACTTAAAAATTCAGCACACTCATTCCTCGAAATTGCCACTGCCCGTTTTGAAAAATTGCAAGAAGGTGCTAAAGGTGATCTACAGTTAAGACAACGCGCTATCGATGAGATGGTCAAACCCATTCAAGAAGCACTTAGTAAAGTTGACATTAAAAATCAAGAAATTGAAAAATCACTTTCCATCTCCTACACATCACTCACAGAACAAATCAAACATCTTGCAGCTTCGCATGTTCAACTTAAAGGTGAAACTAAAAATTTGGTCAACGCTCTGAGAGCTCCAAATGTCCGGGGTCGTTGGGGAGAAATTCAACTGCGCCGAGTTGTCGAAATAGCTGGAATGCTTGAGCATTGTGACTTTATGCAGCAAGAGAGCGTTACGGTCGATGACAAACGCTTGCGCCCGGATCTTGTTGTCAAACTTCCAAATGAAAAGCAAGTTGTTGTCGATTCCAAGGCCCCTTTACATGCCTATATTGAAGCGTTAGAGTGCGACGACCTAGATCTTAAGCTTATTAAACTTAAAGATCATGCCCGCCAAGTTCGGACACATATAACACAATTAGCCTCTAAATCATACTGGGATCAATTTCAACATGCTCCTGAATTTGTTGTGCTTTTCCTTCCAGGCGAAACTTTTTTTAGTGCAGCTTTAGAACAAGATCCGAGTCTTATTGAATATGGCGTTGAACAGCGTGTCATCCTAGCTACCCCTACAACACTCATTGCCCTTCTACGCGCTGTAGCTTATGGATGGCGTCAAGAGCTCATTGCTAAAAATGCATTGGAAATCAGTGCCTTAGGCCGTGAACTATATGGCCGGCTTCGTGGCTTCATGCAGCACTTTGAAGATATGCGTAAAGGTCTTGATCGGGCAGTTTCAAGCTATAATAGCGCCCTGGGTTCGTTTGAATCACGAATATTAGTTTCCGCACGCAAGCTTAAGGAACTTGGGAGCTCCACAGACCAAGATCTTGAACCTCTTGAACCCATTGACAAAGTGACAAGGGAACTTAAGCGCGAAGAAATGGTTTCCGAAATTGATCAAAAGGTTAACGCTGAACTTTCAGCAATATTGTAATATGCTTTTAATTCCTTAAAGTTTGATTTAATATTTTTCTTTTTTCTTGCATTTTTCCGAAAAATTTTATATAATACTAAAAGCTTATGCTATTTGAAACAGCATAAATATATAACCAAAGGCCTAATATGGACCCTATAATTATTATCGAAGCAAAAGATTCTTCAATTTGTTATGACTTTTTTAAACCTCTCAATCAATTGCTCAATGAAATTTGTAAAAAGGTTAAAGAATTTGCGGATTGGTTTTTTTCATTATTTGAATGCTTTTCTTTTTCTGAAGAGCCATCAACCGTTCGGATTGTTTCTTATAATGCTGGACGCGTGGAAGATTATGACAATGTAAGAAAACTAAGAGTGCTCTGTAAGGGTGTTTTACCTGAAACCGAAGCCGATATATCTGAAACATTTGATGCTGTTCAAAAGAAAGATTCGGCTAAAATTTTACCACCCGATGAATTTATTGCCGCCCAAAAACAAAGACGAATTGAAACTGCAAATCTATTTAAAGATCAAAAGACAGAAATTAGAAAAACAATTCATAAAATAATCGAAAATGGTGCGGACATTCTATGTCTTCAAGAGGTTGATAATAATATTTTTAAAGAAAATGATTCAGTATTGCCTTCGCATTTTTCAAGCAGAATTCCTCGCGAGAATTGTGCTGTTGCTTGGAATACCGAAAAATATAGGTTAATTGGAGAACATTCAACATTTCGAGATGCTTACAATCGAACATGTGTTTTTGTAGATCTTAAAATCATTCATACGAATAAAATCATTCGTGTTGCATCCCACCACCTTTGTGGATACAACTTAAAACTCGCACAATTGGCTCTACAAAATGGCGAAAAACTTGATCAGTTAAAACGACCTTTGGAGTGCTTAAATGATACACTCGAAGCTATAAAAACGTGTGAAACAGTGATGCCAGATGTACTCATCCTTGGAATGGACTCTAATGCCACTCTAGAAACATCCCCAGGACACTTTGAAACAATTGAAAATCATGAATTTATTCGAGATCTTCAAGACACAGGTCCAACAAATGTAAACCCAGACCTTAACCAACCAGTTAAACTAGATTATCTAATTGCAGCACCCATGAACGGAAGGATAATTGAAATTGAAAGACATATCCCCATTATAAAGAAAAATGGGGAAGAATGGACACTTTGGAATAAGAAGAATCCAAGTGATCATCTGCCGATCGGTGCAACAGTTACTATAAAATAGTAGCGTATGGCCACATGCGTGAGCGTGTGATCTAAAAAGCGCTCTTCAAAGGCCCCAAGCATGCATCTGCGAACCACCTAAAAAATTTACTTGACGTATTTTTTACGCAAGTGCTATCCATTCTCTTTAAGAGTCCTATTTCAATCACAAAGGAGTACCATGAAAAAGCTAGTTTTAACCTGTCTATTGGCTGCTGGAACATTAGCTTGCGGTAGTGTTGCTGCAACTGCTGCAGCAAATTTCAATAGCACAGCTGACCAAACATTAGGAATCGGTGCAGCAGTATCTTTTGAAAACACACAATTCGTCCACAAAGTCATCCTTGAAAGCAATAAGCAAACAATTCAATTTTACAAACATGGTTTTTACAGCGTTAGCTATTCTGTAACAGGCAGTCTAGCAACACCAGGCGTAGGAGCTTGGAGTGTAGGACTTTATCATAATGGAAACTTGGTCAATGTTTCAGGAGCTATTGCATCTAATGCTGGTGATGTTTTAACAACTGGCGCAACAGTTATGCTCCATGCCAACAAATGGGATATTCTAGAACTAAAAAGCACAACCACTGCTAACATTCTCTTAAGTGGAGCTGTTGCAGGCAACGATGATTCATCCGTACGTAATCTATCAGCAAACATCACTCTTGTGAAAATAGAAGAAGAAAGCATTGATGAAGACAAATTGCCAGAACCACTTTGTCTTCCCGTAACTGGAAATTAATTGGTTTACCTGAACTCATTCAAGCTTTTGGCTTGAATGAGTGTTTACAAAAACTCTCATTTTTAAAAACTACTTTTGCTGCTCAATATTTCTAAAGTTAATTGCTTCCAACAAATGCCCTTCATTCACTGCAGTAGCTCCTTCAAGATCAGAAATGGTTAATGCAACTTTGAGCATTCGGCTGCAAGTTCTTGCGGATGCGCCCCATACATCTACAGCATGACGCAGCAGGTCATGACAGGCTTTGTCTAAAGGAATATACTCACTGATTTCTCGTGAAGACATTTCTGCATTTGTTTGCACTTTTCCGTAACGCAATTTTTGCCGCTCTCTTGCCAAGCAAACACGTTCACGAACCACTTTTGAACTTTCTCCTTCATGAGCTGTCATAATAGAACCATAATCTAAGGCAGGTACTTCAATGTGCATGTCGATGCGATCTAATAAAGGACCCGAAATTTTACTCTTATATCGTTCAACTTGCAGAAAACTATCACTGCAAATTTTGCGTGGATGCCCTAGATTGCCACAGGGGCAAGGATTCATGGCAGCAATGCAAATAAAGTTAGTGGGAAATGTGAAACTTCCTTTTGCTCGACTAATTGTCACTTTTCTATCCTCAAGTGGCTGCCTCAGAACTTCAAGCACAAGCCTTGAAAATTCCGGCAATTCATCGAGAAAAAGAATTCCATTATGGGCTAGGGAAACCTCGCCAGGTCGGGGAATTGCTCCCCCTCCAATTAATCCTGCATAGCTTACGGTGTGGTGCGGAGATCGAAAGGGGCGTTGTGTAATGAGGCTTTTACCCTCTTGTAACAGTCCAGCTATTGAATGAATCTTGGTAGCTTCCAAAGCCTCTTCAAGGCTCAACTCAGGGATAATCCCTATCAATGCTTTGGCTAGCATCGTTTTGCCTGAGCCTGGAGGTCCTGATAACAGGACATTGTGGCCTCCGGCAGCAGCAATCTCCATAGCACGTTTTACGTGAGCTTGCCCTTTAATATCTGCAAAGTCAATTAATGCCGGCGCATTTTTAAAAAGAGCTTCTGAAATCTCTGCTTTAGTTTCAACATAAGCTGTAGGATTATGAAAAAAATCTACAGCCTCGGACAAATGTCGGATCGCAAAAACTTTGATACCTGGAACTGCAGCAGCCTCTTTAGCATTTTGCGCAGGGAGCAAAACACCTTTTTTTCCAAGATTTCGCGCAAGCATTGCAATCGCAAGAGCGCCCTGCAAGGGACGCATTTCTCCACTTAAACTCATTTCTCCAATAACTAAATAATCTTGTACATTTTCCACTGGAGAAAGTGAACCAAGCGAACGCAGAAGCCCTAAAGCGATTGGAAGATCATATAAAGGGCCTTCTTTTCGAAGATCTCCTGGAGCTAAGTTAATCACAGCATAAATGCTATTGATCCTGTATCCTGAATTTTTTACTGCTGAGAGGACCCGATCCCTTGACTCTCTGACAGCAGCATCAGGGAGGCCAACAATGATCACAGTAGATTTAGGTTCCTCCGGTCGGGTGACATCCACTTCAATCGTAACAGATACAGCATCAAGACCGGTTAATGATGCAGAGTCAAACAGAGAAAGTGCCATTGGGTTGCTCTTTAAAGAATTTTGGATTCGGAAAAAACAGTTCAGATTGAAAAAATATCATCTATATTTTGCAAGAATCGCCATTTTTCGCAAGACAAACTTGACACTCTTCAAACAAATAGTCATATTGAGCCTGTGCAAAGCATATGCAAAGCTGGAAAAGAAAAAAGAAAACCAGTCTAATTCAACGCAGAGGCTGTGAAAAAATTCGAAATAATGCAGCAGTTAGGCGAAAGTTGCAGCTGATGCAATTCTTGACGACGTCGTAGCCATAGCTACGACCGAGGAGAGAAGTGCGTCAGATGCAAC
>JACCRY010000116.1 GCA_013813265.1 Parachlamydiaceae bacterium | reverse complement strand
CTTTACGAAATTGAGCCTCTTCGTAAAGTAAATAAAAGCCTTTGGTCTGTGCAAGAGTGTCTAAATTTATTTGCCCTTGACCTGTGTATAAGGTAGAGCTTAAAGGAGACAAAACCAGCCAATGACATTTTTGTAAAGCAATAATCTCATTTTCCTGTAAAGAGCTCACTAAAGTTGTCTCATTATAAGAAAGAAAGAGGTGATATAAAAAGCCTACGCTTTCTTTTAATAGGGAAAGACTGTTCTCAGTGAAAGCCACTTTGAGGTCATCAATGCCATCAAGAAGGTTTTTATTCTCAATTTTGTGATAAAGAATCAGGTCGTTTAAGAACTGAACGAGAGGCGTTTTGTAGTGCTCTTTAATGTAGCTTAAAGACACCTCTTTTTCTTTCCATTCTTTTTGAAATGCATCATTATCAAATTTTGGAAGTGTAAAAGGCTGCTTCCAGCATTCATTCTGATAACTGAGGAAAAAATTAGGGCTACTTGAGCCTAAGCTAGTCGATTTTAACACAGAATAATCTGCAATTTCTGTTGCTATGACCTGTCTAAACGTTGCTTTCTTGTCTACGGTGAGAAACTGAACCTTTAGAATTTCTTGCAAAGAGTCAATAAGATTCTGATCCTGTTCACTCATTAAAATTACACATTCCAAATTGGCATAAGGAAAAATCTCTCCTAGTCCCATCGATCCTTCCATGCGGATATCGTAAGAGGTAGGGTAGCCAAAAAGATCGAAAGCATCTGTAACTAGGATCTTAAAAAAATCAGTGAAAGATGTTATGGCTTTCTGTTGAAGCGCTCTGACATTTTTAACCCCCGCGTCTTTAATTTCATTCGTGAAATGTGCGGTAAAGGTTTTGTAAGCTTCCCAGTACCTTTGAGTAGTAGATTTTGTGGGAGGAATAAAGAGTGGTGGAGTTGCAATTCTTTGCCAGAGGGCATTATAATCACTTCCCTCACCCTTAAGAGGTATAAAGTTATATATTTCCCTTTCGGCAGATTGATACAAGATACCCCGATCAACTCCCTCTAAGAAGAAGCGATCTAAAGATTCCAGGAAGTCAAGATATGAAGTCCATTCGATTTTATTTTTAGGTTTAACTTTAGCTTCTAAAATAGGACGAGCGATATTGATGAAAAGTTTTGAGGATTCATTGTGGACATCTAGTGATTCTCTAATACATAACGCTTTTGCGTAGCAACCAATTGCTTCTGAATAACAGGTTCTGTCTGTAAACCATTTAGCCAACTTAGTAGCTAATTCGCGATGATCTTCAGGTTTATTAGGCGACCGCCCAATTAAATAGGGGAGATTCGGAGCAATAATATCTAGTGTTTGAATATGCAGAAATAATTCGAAAAGATAGAAATAACAAAGAGTCACGTCCGCATTGGTGCGGAAGAGAAAACTAAGAGATTCTATAGCGGCAGCGTATTTTTCATCTCTAATATAAAATCGAATGTGGTTAAAAGGATCTTCCCCTACATTAGCCGACTGTATTGATGTACAAGGCATGAAGAGTTCATTAACAGAAATAGTTGAACGATAATGAGAATGTTGTCTCTGAATTACTCCAACAGCTCTTTTTTTCTCTAAAAGCAAAACACTTTCTTGCCTCACTTTAAGATTTTTGATTTCTGTTAGACAGCGAATGTGTCCAAGTTCTACTAAATCTTCTCTTGTTAGTGCTGCTTGGAAAGCTTTGTGGCTTAAAATCTCGATTAATTTCGGCAGATCGCTCACTTGCCGCACTGCTTCTTGAAAATCATGGGGCGTATAACTACGGAGCGGCTTATGTATTTTTCTTGATGCCAACCTTACGAGATAGCGCGGCAAAACTTGGCTAGCGTCAAAGGTGACTAATTCGTCATAGTGGTGTTCCGTTCCGTAAACAAATGGATAAAAATCTTCTGCTTTATTGTGTACAGTCCGGCTGACAAGCGCATAGTGGGCATTATAATTTGGCGTAATCACTGCCGGGCTGCCTGTCAGATAAACCCAATGCTTCTTTTTCTTCTCATCAGAGAGATCAAACCAGCGCGAATCCTTTTGATCTCTTACATCATCTTCTACTGTAGGATGATGAATTACTGGATAAACGGAAGAAAAGCAAATCCAATTCATTAAGAGAGCTCCCTCCCCTGTCTTTTCAGCATAGATCTGCGCGTATTGGGCAGAACTTGTATGATAGACTCCTTTACCGAGTAAGCCTCCGTTTATTGAAGCTAGATTTGCTAAATTAGCGCTAAAGATATCGTCTATTACACTTTTCCTTGTTCCATGGAACATGGGGACGACTTTTGCGTGCTTGAACTCTTTGTTAATGTTAAGGTCAAAGGCTTTTTTGGCTTTTGATTGCAATTCGCCATTCACCTTGCGGCGCATTTGTGTTTCAAGCTTGGCAGTGCCTCCAAGATTTTGTGGTTCGCTCTCCCAGCAAGCTTGAAAACAAGGCTTTTTCCCTCTTTCTTCGAGTAGTTCAAGCTTGGCAAAGAATCCATTTGAAAAGATCGAGTTGACAATTACCTGGACATTGGCAACTACCTTTCCCTCTACTGGAGAATTTTCATAGAGTTCGCAAACCGTGTCCCAATCTTTTTGCCCTGAATGAGATGATAGGGAGGATTTTCGCCTTTTTCTTTAGCTAACTGTTGCTGCAAAATTAGCTCTGGCAAAATTTGCGGGTCAAAATTGCATGGCGCAGGGTCAAAATTGGGGATAGGCTTGTGAGCTTCGATATGCATCTAATGCCTAAAATTTATTTGTTAATGCTTTTTTAAACTAATTCTTTAAAATACAGGGTATTAAAGCAAGCCAATACAGTTTGAGGCGTTCGCTTGACTATTCCTTTTTTACACCCATATTACAAGCCGTTGGTAAGGATACAAGACCCGCTCCCTTGGTCAGCTGTTACTCTATGCATGTAAGCTCAAGTTCAGATACTGGCCGGATTTCACCTTTTTTAGGACATTCTTTTGGTTCGGCTCTTCTCTGTGATTTGCTCTTGATCTGTTTTGCGGTTTGAGCAGAGACTTTCTCCTTCTTCAATTGCTGCAAATTTACTGCTGCACACGGGTCTATTAATTTCAATTTTCTTCTATTGCCTATGGTTAATTTATAAAATTTAGGCTAATCAAATTTGTGGAAGTCATTTTCAATAAGCTTGTAATGCTGCCTTATGTTTGCTAGGATCTCCATTAAGGATGCTTTTTTTAAATCAGACACTTCAAAACAAAAAAAATGGATGAGGAATAAAAGCCATGGAGCCAGTACTAAACAAGTCTGAGACCGTACCAGGATATTTAGAATATTGGGAAAAAATCACAGTTTTAGAGCTGGATCTAATGGAAGTTAATGATCGCATTCAAAAGGGAGCCGAGAAATTTTTTCAAGAATTAAATCATTCTTTCAACGAACAGCCTTCGGTATCGTTACAATGTAAAGAAGAGTTAGGACAAAAGGGTAACAATCTCAATATCTTTATAAAATTGGCATGCGAAATGAATGCCGACAACCAGATATTTCTAGAACTTTTAAATAAAATTACCCTAACTCAAGAAGACCTTTACTGTTTGTGTGTTTACAAAAAAATTGAATTGGTCGACTGTACTGTACAGAGTATCATGTGGGATGATGTCAATCGATTGATGAACAACACTCCGTTTAAAAAGGCATCTCAAGAAGTTGAAACAACAAGCTCATCTCAATCACTTTTGCATCAAGCAAGTCTTCACAATAATCTTTCCTTTGTTAAATATCTTATCGAAGTAAAAAAAGCAAATGTCGACGTCGAAGACAGCAATCAAGAAACACCTCTGCTCACAGCTGTTTCTAGCCCCACTCTTGAAGTCGTTATCGAATTGATTGCTGCTAAGGCAAATATCCACGTGGCTAATAGATATGGAACGACTCCATTGCATAGGGCAAGCGCTCGAAATCAACGCGCCATTATGGATTATTTGATTTCACAAGGAGCAAACATCGAATCAAAAAATATTGTGGATCAAAGACCTCTAGAGAGAGCTTTAGAGGAATTATCTTTTTCATCCGCCTTTTTTTTAATGCGAAAAGGATCGCCACTAAAGTTAACGCTAAAAGAATCTAATGTAGTGAAGTTCCTTTTGCACATATGTGAGAATGAGCATGAAGCCTCTGATGCAACGAAACAAGCAATTATTGAATCTGTCCTAAAAATACATCCTAGTCTTGCTATGAGAGAGCCGGAAAAGATGTGGGAACTGCTGAACGCAGTCTCAGAAAAAGGCTATTTCCTGGTTTTAAAAGCATTGATGCAACACCTTTTGATGAGCCGACAAATCAAACTCACAGAGCTATTGAATAAACCTGGCAATAATGGCAACACTCCCCTGCATGTGGCTTGCATAGCGAAGTCATCGCCTTGTATATTGTTGTTGATCGAATCTGGAGCAGATATTCATCAAGCAAACAAAGATGATAAGACTCCTGTTGATTTGATTTTTCAATTTGGCTTAGAAACTATTCTAAAAGAGCTATGGAGGAAAAAATTAATCAAGCTGTCAAAAATAAAAACACAAGAATGCCGCCTCTCTTTAATTTGTCAAGAAGGAGATGCAGAAACTGGCCTCGCCTTAATTAAAGAAATGCAACAATCAGGTAAGGATCTTTCTCTGCCCCCTTACAGTGACGCAAAGACTTATTTGCACATTGCATGCCAACATAGAAACCGTGATTTAATTCAAATCTTGGTCAAACATGGTGCGGATATAAATAAAATGGATTTAACAGGTAGGACCCCATTGCACGAAACCTTAGACGTGAAAATGTGGGATATCGCTCTAATACTTATAGCACATGGAGCAAATCCTGATATTGCAGATTTAAATGGCTATACCCCTATCGCGCTTGCCATTGAAAACGACTTAGGGATGCTTGCCTTGCAATTAGCAAAAATTACCAATGATCCGCTCCTTGCACAAAGAAAAACACGTTTAGGGTACTCTATATTCCAGATGGCATGTGAAAAGGAATATTGGTCCCTTGCACTCCTGTTATTTAAAAAAGGCGGCTCTATCGATGATTTAAAGCCCGATTCTCTTCGCTCCAAATTTTGTGAATATGAACTTCAAAATGCAAGCAACAAGGTGACACATGAACATTGACAGGCATGCTCCGCATTTGGATCCTGAACCATGCAATTTTGATGGACAAATTTTACCTGATTTAATCCTAGCACAGCAGTTAGCCAAAGAAAAAAAGGAACAGCGTTCATTTCAGTTCATCCCGTGTGGCCAAAAAGATTGGGACACGGTTTGCAAACTCTATGAAAACTCTTCAGTCGAAGGAAAGGTCGTGGCAAAAGTGCAAGTGATTGTCAATCCCCTCTTTTCAGAAGAATTTCATCCACGTCTGAAATTGCTCGAAGAAAGAGGTAAACTCGCTCCTTTCCAACCCTCCTGGAAAAGCGAATCACAAACCTATGGAAGCTTTAATACACAAGAAACTAAGATGCGGCAAAGGGTCAATGACACATTAGACTCGATTGCAAAATATCCTCTTGGCTTTAAACACGTCAAAGTTGTCAACATGTTTCACGGACCAGGAAAAGGTGCGATTGAAGGCATCTGTTGTGCCAATCTTGCCAGTCTTTCCCTTACAGACCCGGGTTATTTCGGCAAAGGAGTCTATCACACAAGTTCTGCTCGATATGCCTACCGCTATGCTCAAAACACGCGTGAGAGTGCTCTAATAATGAGCTGGATTTGTTTCTCTTCTGCCTATCCAGTTATTCATCATCCTGAAGTAAATGATGATGTCAGAGACCCTGATAATAAGGGCTGGAAACAGCTCTCTAATGAATTGAAAAAAAAACACTGGCTCTATCTTGCAGGAAGACAAGGGGCGATTGCCGAAAAATATAACGCCCACTATGTGCTTGTGTGCCCTAAAAATCCCAAAGACCCTGAAGAGGTCGATTTTTATCCTTTTATAAAGAATGCAAAACACACCTATGATGAACTCGTAACTTTTGATGCAAGCCAAGTTTTACCGCGCTATCTCGTGACGTTAGCTCCGGATGTTTTAAATATAAAATTTCCTTTCTACACTCCTAAATATTTTTATGAGACTTTAAAACAAGTTACCCATCCACAAGCTTTAGTTAATGAGTTAAGCCAAAAGGTTTTTCAAAACGAGCTATCAAATGGCGAATTGATCGAACTAGGACATCTGTTATGTCTAAATAAAATTACAAATGTTGAGATTAGAAACGAGAGCGTCCGTTACTTAGAAATAAATAGAGCTATTGAAAGAGTTCGAAAACAATATCCGCTTCCGATTTCTATGGTTACATTTGATGAAATTTTTCAACCTTGCGCTTCTTTTCAGATCATCAAAGTCGGAAAAACCCCCTTTGAGTTGGTGCAAAACTGGATTGATGCAAATGAATTCGACAAAGCAATGAATGCCCTTCTTCCTCTTTTTCGAGCAGATACTGATATAGGGCTTTGTTATACTTACCTTTTTTTGCTACTGCAGCATGTAACAAAATGGAGCACCCTTGCAAACAACCTTCCCTACTTACTTGCACGCTCTTCTGACTGTAGGGAGCCTCATCGCCAACTAGCGATTGAACTAGCTTCTTACTACACGACACAAAAAGCCATACCTGACGCTATACAATGCTATGCAAAAGCCCTATCCCTCATAGAATCTAGAAAAATTCATGAGCTAACATCGGCATTACTCATAAAAATCATCTATCCACATGTACAAACTATCCTCGACCAATCGGATAATTGTGAAAGTTTTTTAAAAAAAATTGATTCATTACAGCGCTTTTGTATGCTAAAGGACGATCGAGACTCTTTCTATGAACTTGCTCTAAATAAAATGAATAACCTCCCCAGAGATCTGCAAAATCAATATACGCCCTCTATCGAAAAAGTTTTACAACTATTAGGAAACGACTTTAATCCGCCTGAACTCACAACTACTCAACGGTACTGGAACGCTTTTAATGCGTTTACAATTCACTTTACAATTGAAATAGACGACGTCAGATCTCTGCAATACAAAGCCACCCGATCCTTTGTTGATTTTTTTGAAATTCTTTTGGATGACGCCTTTCTTCTTTTAGGTGCGCCTCCATGCAATTATGATATTCGGGTCGGAGGGCCCATGGGCCGGGAGGAAATTTCTCCCAATGCCTCTCTAGACTGTATAATTTTGGTTGATCAAGGCAATATCTATTTCAAGTCCCTTATAGAAGTTTTGACCGTTCAGCTTCTTTCTGTGGGCAAAAAAGCGACCTTTAAGATTATTCAGGCTCAAGAAGATTTTCAAAATTCTGCGCTTCAGACCATCAGCCTCGCCACAAGCAATTGTAATCTTTTCAATGAATACCAAAAAAAATGTTGGACGCTTCCTTCTACTCGTCCAACACTTGATCAGCAAGCATTTAATATAAAATGGCCAAAAAAGATTACTCTAGGATATATCCGGAAGCATTACCACACTCCTCTAATTCAATTCATAAGTGATTTAATTCTTTATCATAAAATTGAACATAAGAACCTCCTCGATGGCATCGATGCACTCAAAGATGCGTTTACAGAGAACAGTCGAGTTCTTCTAAAAGAAAGCGTAGGCTTCTTATACACCCTTTTTCTATCCTATAATGAAGATACTTTAGTGAGCTCCCTGCAGGAAAATGAGATTACTGCTTTACAAAAGTGTCATTGGCTGGTTTTGTCTCCTTTAAGCTCTACCTTATACACAGGTCAAGGGCAAATAAATTTAGACACTCTTGCACAGACCAAAGGCTTTTATTTACTTTACGAAGAGGCTCAATTTCGTAAAG
>JACCRY010000052.1 GCA_013813265.1 Parachlamydiaceae bacterium | reverse complement strand
AAAAGTTGCATCTGACGCACTTCTCTCCTCGGTCGTAGCTATGGCTACGACGTCGTCAAGAATTGCATCAGCTGCAACTTTCGCCTAACTGCTGCATTATTTCGAATTTTTTCACAGCCTCTGCGCTGTTTCATTTAAATTGATACATCGGCTCTAAGGGGGTGTTAACGTGTCTAAAATCATCGGCAGGAAGAAGGAACAGGCAATTTTCGGGAAAATCCTTGAATTTAAAGAGGCTTCGTTTTTAGCCATTTACGGGAGGCGAAGAATAGGGAAAACTTACCTTGTAAAAAACTACTTTGAAGAACAGGGACTGTTTTTTCACCTTACGGGCATTCAAGATGGTTCGCTTGAGCTCCAGCTTCAAAGTTTTACAGCCGAATTTTCAGATCACTTTCGAAAAGGCAAGGCTATCACAAAACCAAAAGACTGGTTTAGCGCGTTCCAGATGTTGAGAAAGGAAGTTGAGAAAATTCCAAAAACCACAAAAGTTATCCTTTTTTTTGATGAACTCCCGTGGCTCTCTACTCCACGGTCAATGTTTCTACAAGCTTTGGAACATCTTTGGAATAGATATTTTTCGGGAATTGCAAATCTTATTCTTATCGTTTGTGGATCCAGCGCTTCTTGGATGATTGATAATATTATTAACGACAAGGGAGGTCTTCATGGAAGAGTTACAAAAGAAGTGCGGTTGCTCCCTTTTACGTTAAATGAAACAGAGGAGTACTTGTATGAAAACGGGATACGCCTTGACCGCAAGCAAATTCTTGAGCTTTATATGTGTCTTGGAGGTGTTGCTAAGTATCTGTCTTACCTCGAAAAAGGGAAATCAGTTGCTCAGCTAATTGGAGAGCTTTGTTTTACCTATAACGCCCCTCTGATAGCTGAATTTCACAAACTGTATCGTTCACTCTTTCATCACCATGAGGAACATGAACGCATTGTGACAGTTCTTGCGCAGCATCGCAAGGGTCTACCGTACCATGAAATCGTCAGCATGACAAAGCTTTCTGGGGGGGGGACCTTGAGCAAGAGGCTAGAAGAGCTAAAACAGTCAGGATTTATAGCACAAATTTCTCTGTTTGGGAAAGGGGAGAAAGACTATCAATACATACTTATAGATGAATATTCACTTTTCTATCTCACTTGGAATGCTGGCGTCTCATCCCTAGACTTGCAAGCCAGAGGGCCTGATTACTGGATCAAACAACGAAATACACAGAGCTGGAAATCCTGGACGGGACAGGCTTTTGAATGTTTATGCTTAAAGCATGTTGAAGGCATTAAAGCCGAGCTTGGTCTTGCTGCCGTTCAAACAAATGCATCAAAATGGAAATATATCCAGCCAAAAGGTTCACAGGGTTATGGATGTGAGATTGACTTAGTAATCGATCGTGCAGATGCTTGTATTAATTTATGTGAAATGAAATTTTATAGTGAAGAATTTGTGATTGATAAAGAGTATGCTGAAAAACTCCAAAAGAAAAGAGAATGTTTCAACAAGATGACAAATACCAAAAAATCTACATTTATCACCTTATTGACTACTCACGGAGTGCGGCACAATGAACACTATCTATCCACCGTTGATCAAAACGTAACGATGAATGCCCTGTTTCTAAAATAGAAAGTTCAAGTGGAAAGAAAAAGGCTGCTTTACGAAATTGTTCAAACTTGAGTCTAAAGAGAGATGGGCTTAGCTCTCTAAGGGTCTTGAATCATGAAAATTGCCCTATATGTATTAATTCCAGAAACGTCACATACTTAAAACTCGGGAATGCAATCCATTTATATCATTTGGTGATTTTTTAGGAGATTTTTGATTGTTTAAAACTTGTTATGTACTATTTCCATTTCGTGGAATTATTTGTGAACAATATTAATTTAATCAAGTGACAAGAAAATTTTGGAGTAAAGAATGGAACCTACAAAAAAAACATCTGGAACCTATCTGTTTCCCCTTACTCCTACATTGGAAAAAATTTTTTATTGGTTAATCCTAGCGCAGATCTTGAAAAATTCTGGAACGGTATAAGTGCTTTAGAAAAACAAACTCAAGTATCTAGTTTAGTAGAGGGAATAAATAATTCAATTTCAAATTCTCAAGTTGTACAAAAAAGTGCTGCATATTTTTTAAATCCTGATGTACAACGGGATAGCAAAAAATGGATCAATACTATTAATTCATATAATGATGGAGTTCTTACATTCATCTCACCTCTTTCAAAAGCGGATGAAATTGTCCTTCCTTTTGGTATCGCAAAATATTCTACAAAAGAACGTGAGGATCGTTTACAACAAATTGCTTCTCTTAAGATTAACGGTCAAAAAAAATCAATCCGGGTTGTTCACTTATTTTAATGCTTATTGCGGATGAGCTTCGCGAGAGCTACATAGGACTTCAAACGAAGTTATACTCAAACCAAAATGGGAAGGCAGTTTTTGGTATTTTTAAAGTAAATGTTGAATGTTTAATTGGGTTGGTCAGCCTTGCTTCTATAGGAAAATTCAATAGTGTACTTAACATCGAAAGGAATGGTGTAACTCCTAAAGCAACTCAAAGTATTTTTGTGACAACCCGCAGACTCTTTCTTACGGATGATAATATCCCCGTTGAACATTCCTTTATTATCCAAAAATTTTTTAACACCCCCGAAGGTAAACGCTGTTAAGAAGCACTCAATCTCCTTGAAGATTTCGTCACTCAAGAAATGCACCGCCTTTTTATTCCCATATCTGAATCTTTAGATTTATCAGAGCATTACTCTCGACTGCGGAGACGAACAGAATGCTTTCTAAAGGTGTTAAGTTGAGGATTAGAGTGGGTTCCCGCTCTAGAGGGTCATTTATACTCTGTATTCCCTTTTTTGTCTAGGGGCTCGTTTATGCTGTGCAGGGCTTAGGAAAGGGAAGGACTTTGCTTACAGAGTACTAAGGGGCTAAAAAGGTTATTAGAAAATCGTAAAAAAGCTGCTTGGAATGAAGAATATTTGACCACTTTAGTTGGTAAATTTTTTATCAAATGTTCTAATTAAAACTGCTAAAAACACACAGGTTTGTTTTTTTAGACATTTATTTCTGGGTCCTACTTTGCTGCTTGCCTCTTTACCTTTACTATTTTAAACTGGGCCGGTACACTGT
>JACCRY010000049.1 GCA_013813265.1 Parachlamydiaceae bacterium | reverse complement strand
TGAAAAGTTGCATCTGACGCACTTCTCTCCTCTGTCGTAGCTATGGCTACGACGTCGTCAAGAATTGCATCAGCTGCAACTTTCGCCTAACTGCTGCATTATTTCGAATTTTTTCACAGCCTCTGCGTCTCAGCGTCTCTGCGTTAATCAATTCCAATTTCTAATCTCAGACAACCTGACCTCATAGGCGTGGCGAGGATTTGAAAAAGAGACCAATCTGAAGCGCTCGGCGCCTCGGCAATAGGCATTGGACTATTACCTCGCCGCCGATCACTCCATCTTTTGGTCTCTTTTTCAAATCCCCACCTCAGCCTACGAGGTCAGGTTGCCTGAATCTCCCTCATAATAAATTCAAGACCATTCCATCCCTATCCATATATATATCGATCTCCCATGCTTTAATAGAACATAAAATTTTTACAAAGAAGTGTTATCTCTGAGCTTAATAAATTTCAAGAAAAACTTAAATTTCAAAAAATTGTTCTGATTTCATGTGCCCTGGCCAACTCCTCGACATTGCTTGTTGTTTAATACGCGGTATTTTAGAATAAGCAGAATGCCAGCCTTGAGGGTCATTCTTAGCTAATGTTAAATCTGCACCATGTAGCCCCAGCCAATAATCGCATTCTTCCAGCCAGCGCTCTGCAACGCTAATTGGGATAGAGTCTGCCAAGCGAAAAGTTACAAAATAAATTGCTCCATTAAGATGGAGATGAGGTAAGCTACGCCTATAAGTTGGAACTACCCATGAGTTTTCCAAATTTAACCCTCGGAATGTGGGTCTTTCAGGAATCTGAATTGCAGGAGAAAGTGTCTTCATATTTACATTTAAGTATCATTCACTTGCTTCAAGTTCCACAACCTCTTCATGATTATATTGTCTTTCATCGAATTCTCCTTCACGCTTAGCCACATAAACAGCACAAACGGCATCTCCCAAAATGTTGAGGGTTGTTGAGGCCATTTCACGGATACGATCGATACCGGCTATTAGGGCAAGTCCTTCGATAGGAAGACCTACAGAAGTTAAAACAACAGAAAGTAGGATAAAGCCGGTACCTGGTATGCCAGCGGCGCCAAGGGTCGATAATACTGCTGTAACGACGATTGTGAGAAGGCTCTTAATGTCCAATTCTATGCCATAGGCTTGTGCGATGAAGATCGCGCTCATCCCTTGAAAAATAGCAGCCCCATTCATATTGAGTGTTGAGCCTAAAGGAATGACAAAGTTCGTGATATTTTTAGAGACTCCTAGATTTTTTTCAACACAATGCATGCTGACTCCTAACGTCGCCGCGCTGCTGCAGGTTGAAAAAGCGACCATCATTGCATCGGCCATTCCCCTAAAAAATGGGATTGGATTGACCCTGACCATGAAGTAAAGCATGCCGCAAAAAACAAAAATGACATGAAATAAACAGGCTGCGTAGTAAGTAGCGACAAGTTTCATTAAAGGGAGTAAAACGGAGAATCCGAAAGTTGCAATGACGCCTGCCATAATAGCATATACTCCAATAGGAGAAAATTCCATGATGATTGAAGTTAGGCGGAACATGACATCAGCAAGTGATTCTATAACGCTTTTTAGAGGTTTACCTTTTTCTCCTGCAAAATTTATAGCAATCCCTATAAATAGAGCAAAAACGATAATTTGAAGGACGTTTCCTTGTGCCATTGAAGCAACCGGATTCGAAGGGAAAACCGATATTAGCATATCTTTTATGGTTGGAGGCGTTGAGATGACAATTTCTTTAATCGTTGTTAGATTTAGTCCAATACCGGGTTGAAACACTTTTGTAAAAATGAGGCCGATAGCAATAGCGATAAGGGTGGTGACGAAGTAGAGAAATACGGACAACAATCCAACACGCCCTAATTTTTGTGGATCATGAATGCTGGTAATTCCCATCGTAATGGATGCAAATACTAAAGGAACAATGATCATACTAATTAAACTTAAGAAAATCGTGCCAATAGGAGACAGAATGTCTCCAATAACCGGTGGAAGCCATTTTTGATGGATAAGAAGCCCTGTGATAACTCCGAAGAAAATCGCAATTAAAATTTTCATCCATAGCTTCATGAGAGACTCCAAATTGATCGTTCTCGAATAATATTATTACATCCTACGCAGGATATCACTTTTAGCTCTATTTAAAAATGTTTGCCAAACTTCTGCTCCCTCAACAATTGACAGCTCCACCTGTAGCCAGGCTACTGGCAATGCTAAATTCAGGGTCTCTCCAAATTTAACACGATCTTTTTCTGTGCAAAGTAAAAGTTCTGCTCCAAGCCCTTTGCAGTAATTCGCAAATTTATCAAGGGCAAGTGGCTCAAATGTGCAGTGGTCAGATATTGTGCATTTGCCCATGATTTTAGCGCCCTGATTTTCTACTGATTGTGCGAAATATTCGGGGTTAGCAATCCCACAGAAAATGCCTACTTTTTTATTTACCAGAGTTTCGATTTTTTCTCCTTTAAAATCGAATATGTTGCTGACGTGTAAGCGAGCTCCTATAACAGGGGCTTTGGAATAGCAAGAAACTTGTGCTTTTGCAGTAGCAAATTGTTCAGAGGTCTCAATATGATTAAGGATGATTAAATTAGCTCTAGATAAAGACCCAATGCTTTCACGTAAAAATCCTCGCGGTAAAAAATGACCTTGGCCAAAAAGATCAGTGGCATCCATGACGACAATGTCCAAATCCCTAGAAAGGCGCCGGTGTTGCATCCCATCATCTAAAATAATCAGTTTGGCTCCGGCTTTGGAGGCCATGACAGAAGTTTTATGACGATTTTTTCCTACAAAAATGAGCGCTTCAGGCAAATTTTGAGCTAATAGGAAAGGCTCATCTCCACAGTATGACGCAGGATATAGAGGGCCCCTGCTACTGCATAAGAATGTTGGTTCTTTTTGATTTTCTGCTTTAGAGCGATAGCCACGAGATAAAATTGCCAGGGGAAAAGTACCATGAAATTCCTTAGCAAGCAAAAGTGTGGCAGGTGTTTTTCCTGTTCCTCCAGTGACAATATTTCCTATGCTGATGACAAGAGGAACTGGAGGGCAGTGGCAACGAAACCAGCCATGATCAAAACACCAGTTTCGGCAGATTGAAAACCACTGGAAAAAAAAGCTTACCAGCAAGAGAAAGCCTCGCAATATCTTAGCGGAGATGCCTGGCCGTTGCCGTTTCATCACTTCGACGAAATAAGACTCTATATTTTTTAGTTTCATGGGAGCCTCAGTAAATGGCGTACTGGTTATGGGCGTGCACACACTCTCTTAAAAAGAAGTTGTTTTTAAACTGGTTGAACAAGAGGAACCCCATATTGCAAAATGGGATCATTTTCAATCTGGCCGTTCAAATGCGATGACGTATTAGGGAACAGTAGGTTTTCTACAAGCTCAATGATAATATGAATGGCAGTCATGTGCGCTTCTTGTATTCGATCTGAAGTTGCCATTCCGGTAATAAGAAGCTCATAGTCGGCAATTCCTTTCAGTTTTCCACCGCATTTTCCTAAGAAGGCGACTGTTGTCAATCCCTTTTTCTTCGCGGCATTAAAAGCATTGACAATGTTTAGCGAATTCCCGCTTGTTGTAAGACCAATAAAAATGTCGTTTTTATTTCCATAGGCTTCGACACCGCGGGAAAAGATTTGGTCAAATCCGAGGTCATTGCCAACACAAGTGATATGGCCCGGGTCTGAAAGTGCAATGGCAGGAAGGGCTGGGCGAAATGCACGAAACAAACCAGTGAGTTCCTCAGCAAAATGGCTAGCATCGCATAAGCTGCCCCCGTTTCCGGCAATGATTATTTTACCTTGATTTCGGAAACAATTAGCCATAGTAGAAGCGACTTCGCTTATAAAATTTATGGATACAGGTTCTTTGAGTTGAGCAGTAGCAATAAGACTGTCGTTAACTGAATTGATGATTCTGTTTTTCATAATGACCTTTACGCAATGAGGACTTTTTGTTAATTTTCCCTGATTTTATGCATTAAAGCAAGTGCAATAAAATTTTAGATCTGTTACTTGTAAAGACAACTTTTGAAGGAGTTCATGTGGGTACATTTTTTGCTATTCTTATCGTTTTTGCAACATCAATCATTTCATTTTTCCAATATGGATCCTGGGAACTTCCTTGGGATTTTCAAGCATCTCCCTTCTTTTTTGGCGCGCTTTTCTTTTTTCTTGTCATTAGCGAATTATTGATTCTTGCAATTACATCATCACCTCTTCAAAAAGCGGAACAAAATCTTACACCTCGTATTCTTGATTTATTTAGAGAGGATCCACAGATAGTTTGGATCCATAGAGGAATACTCTTTACAGCTCTAACTTTAATTGCATTGCTTTTTTACCCTAGACCTCTCCCTGTAAGCCCTTTTGTATTTGTGCTCATTGGATTGGGAATAATATTTGATCTCCTGCATGGCTTAATTTTCAGAATTTTTGCTTATTTAAATCCTTATAGGGTTTCAAATATGTTTACTAAGGCGGCTGAAAAAAGTATTTTGCAAAACCGAGAAACAGATCTTTGCGATTCCCTGGAGTCTTTATCCGAAATCAGTTTAAAAGCATTAGATCGTTCGAGCCCTTCACTTTGTAATCAAACGCTAGATGAAATGCGCGAAATCATGCGTGTTTTTTTAGAGGAAAGCAAAAGTATTGCTTTAAGCGGCCAGGATAAACAAGCTCAGGCAAGTGGTATCACAGATAAAGTAAGTTATACATTGTTTTATTTCCTTGATCGAGTTGAAATCATTTATAGAAAAGCCTTAGATTTAGGTTTTACACATGTCTGTAGTTTTATTATTATGCTTTTAGGAAAGGCTTCTCTTTATGCTGCTCGATGCGATCTTTCCCTTGCTAGTAATGGGATCCGTTTCATTGGTAGCTTTAGTAAAAACGCAGAAGAAAAGGGCTTTTCCGATATTTCCTTAAAAGGAACATGTACACTTTTAGAGGTTTCTAAAACGATTATAAATGAGATTCCTCTAAATTATATGGATCTCAAAGATCCCTTCTTTAGTACTGTTGCTCAGTTAGATGATATAGCAAAAGAATCTTTTCGAAAAAATAAAGAAATTCCAATTAGGATTTTAATTGAACCGTTTCAAGATTTAAAAAGATTTTTCCAGTCTCCCAAAGTAGCTTCACATCAGGATACTCCTATTGTGATGAAGGAAATCGATCGTGTCATAACTGAATGGGAGACTCTTGATTCAGTTATGCGTTCATTCCCTCCGATGATTTTAGAAGATACAGATGAAGGAAATAAAGGAATTCTGCCAAACACTGAAATAAATGCATAGGTGGGGCAGGGAGAAAGAGTGGTTCGCTTTTATTGAACGCGAAGGGACGCTAGGCCAGTAAGTTTTACCGCAGATTGCTATCTTGGTTCATATGATATTTTCTACTAAATCCACAAAGTCAAATCTGTGCTCTCTGTGGTGAAAAAATAGACGCATGACTCCATTATATTAAGACCTTTGATAGCTTAGTTTTAGCTTGATTTTGCTTCTTACATCCCTTAGACTTACTTTCAGTCTCTCAGGAGCTACCTCCTTATCCTTTTACTTAGAAATTAATATGAAAAATTTAAAAACAGCCCCTAGAATTTTTGGCACCGATGGTGTCCGTGGCCGGGCAAATGTTTACCCAATGGTTGTGGAGGTTGCCTTAGCTTTAGGCAGAGCAATGGGCAAAGTTTTCAAAAGAACGCATGATGGAAAACACCGCGTAATCATAGGTAAAGATACTAGACTTTCCTGCTATATGTTCGAAAATGCTTTGATCTCAGGTTTATGTTCAATGGGCGTTGATACGTTTGTGTTGGGCCCATTTCCTACACCCGGTGTGGCTTTCATTACACGAGCATATCGTGCAGACGCAGGGATTGTCATTTCAGCTTCCCACAACCCTTACTATGATAATGGGATCAAGTTTTTTTCTTCTGAAGGCTTCAAATTTCCAGATGCATGGGAACGTGATCTTGAGTCCTTAATTCATACGCCAAATTTTGAAGAAGACCTTCCAAAAGACTGTGATATCGGCAAGAATGCTAAAATTAACGATGCGGATGGACGTTACATTGAATTTATTAAGGCTACATTTCCAAAAAAACGTTCTTTGAAGAATGTAAAGATTGTATTGGATTGTGCCAATGGTGCGGCCTACAAGATTGCACCGCTTGTTTTCAGAGAGCTTGATGCAGAGGTATTTGTATATGGCTGCCAGCCAAATGGTTTGAATATTAATGAAAAGTGCGGATCTTTATATCCAAAAAATCTCCAAAGGTCGGTAGTTGCACATGAAGCCGATATCGGAATTGCTCTTGATGGAGATGCAGACCGTGTTTTACTCGTAGATGAAAAGGGCTCGTTGATTGATGGAGACGTCATTTTAGCCATTTGCGCTAAAAATATGAAAGAGCGCTCTCTTTTATCAAATAATAAGGTCGTATCGACAGTCATGTGTAATTTAGGGGTCATTAATACACTGAAAAACTGGGGTATTGAACTCATTCAAGCACAAGTAGGCGATCGATACGTCATACAGGAAATGTTGGAAAATGAGGCGATTCTCGGGGGAGAGCAAAGCGGGCATTTAATCTTTTTAGAACAGAATACGACAGGGGATGGACTTGTTTCAGCTTTGCAGGTTTTGCGGATTATGTGTGAGAAGCAATGTAAGCTTTCAGAGCTTGCAGCGGCTGTAGAGCTATATCCCCAATTTAGAGTGGATCTTAAAGTCACTTCAAAGCCCTCATTAGAAACTTTAAAGTCAGTGACAGAAGTTATTGACGCTGTTAAGACGTCCTTAGGCAATTCAGGGCGTGTTTTAGTTAGATATTCCGGAACAGAAGATATTTGCCGTGTAATGGTTGAAGGACCAACGCAGAGTTCTGTTCAGCGTTTTTCTCGGCAGATAGCAAAAGTCATTCAAGAACAGATTGGTCAGTAATTTTTTGTAAGAGGCGAGAATGTGTGGAATTTTTGGTTATTCCGGAGCGCTTAATTCGGTAAAAACTGTTTTGGCCGGCTTAAAAAAGCTTGAGTATCGTGGGTATGACTCTGCAGGTATTGCAGGGATTAGCGAAGGAAAGCTGGGTTATTGCAAAGATGTCGGGAAAGTGGCTATTCTTGAAGAACAAGTGATCGCAGAGCGTCTAGAACTGGATATTGCCATTGGTCAAACAAGATGGGCAACACACGGCAAGCCGAATCGTGTCAACGCACATCCTCATTTTGATTCTGCTTTAACTTTAGCGCTTGTGCATAATGGGATCATTGAAAATTATGAGATTTTACGTGCAGCACTGCAAAAAGAAGGTGTTGAATTTGTTTCAGCGACAGACACAGAAGTCATTTCTCATTTAATTGCCAGCCACTACAAAGGCGATATTTTAAATGCTATTCAGCAAGCTGTAACGCAATTGAAAGGGGCTTTTGCAATTGCTCTTATCCATGTAGACTACCCTGAATATATCTTTGCTGTATCTCACGAGTCCCCGCTTGTAATTGGGGTCGGAGAGGGAGAAAACTTTCTAGCTTCCGATTCAGCAGCGTTTGCAGAATACACAAAAGATGTCATTTTTTTAGGTAAAAATGAAATTGCTCGAGTGAGTTGTACTGAAATTGATCTGTTTAATCTTGCGATGGAACCTGTGGTAAAGTCTGTCGAAACCATTGTCACTTCGATGGACCAGGCTTCTAAGGGTAATTATGAGCACTATACGCTGAAAGAAATTTTTGAACAGCCTTTGGCTCTCGGAAATGCTCTTTTCGATCGTCTTTCTGATGATTATGGAACGGCAATTTTTAGTGAAAAAGGGATCGATCAAATCGACTTTCTTGAGGTGCAGCGTATTTTAATTCTTGCTTGTGGTTCTTCCTGGCATGCAGGCCTTGTCGCTGCATACATGATTGAAGATAAAGCGCGTCTACCTGTTCAAGTTGAAATTTCTTCAGAATTTCGCTATAAAAATCCGATTGTCCTCCCCGGAACTCTTGTTATTGCCATTAGCCAATCGGGTGAGACTGCAGATACGATTGCAGCAGTACGTGAGCTCAAAGCTAAAGGGGCCAAAATTTTAGCGATGTGCAACGTGATTTCTTCAACTCTTGCACGCGAAGCGGATGCAACTCTTTTCTTGCGTGCAGGTCCAGAAATCGGCGTTTGTTCGACTAAGGCCCATACGAATCAACTGGTTGTTTTGTCTTTATTGACCCTGATGTTGGCGCGCGTACATCCAATGAGCAAACAAGACGGGCAAGCTTTTATGCACTCCCTAAGGCTCCTTCCTGTGCAAATTCAACAGGTTCTTGATGAAGCTTCAGAAATCCAGGAGATCGCAAAAAAGTATGCTTCTTACGATAATTTCTTCTTTCTTGGTCGAAACTATATGTTTCCTGCTAGCCTTGAAGGAGCCTTGAAGTTGAAGGAGATTTCCTATATCAATGCGAGTGGATACCCTGCAGGGGAAATGAAGCATGGCCCTATAGCGTTAATTAATGAAAAATGCCCAACAGTAGCACTTTGTGCTAATGAAATGACGTTTGGAAAGCTGTTAAGTAATTTAATGGAGATTAAAGCTCGAAACGGGCTTGTTCTCGCGATTGCCTCAAAGGATCAAGATTTATCTTCTGTTGCTGACGATATCATTTACATCCCCAAAACTATTGATCCCTTGGCAGCTATTTTAGTCACTGTTGTTACACAGCTACTAGCCTATTACATCGCAAAAGAGCGAGGGACAGACATTGACCAACCACGCAACCTTGCGAAATCTGTTACTGTCGAATAATTACTCAGGAATGACAAAAAAGTAAGTCGTGTCATAGTCATAAAGAGGACCGGAATATGAGTCATAACCATAGGTGTGGGGGTGGTAGTCATTATAATAAGGTCTGTAATACGAATGCGTCCCTACTCCATAGTTTCTTCCCATGCCCCAATATCGATCATTCCAGCCTCCCCAACTTCGAGAATGCCCATAATTGTTATCTCTAAAATATTTATTTTTTTGCTGCCCGCCAATATATTGCCCTTGATAATAGTTCCTGCTCTTACGATCGGCAAAGAGGGATAAAGATGGGACTGTCATTAACATAATCAGGAATGAAAGAATAATTTTGTTTTTAAAAAGTAACATTTTTCCCCCTCTTACATAAGCATTTTGGAAACATAATTGAAATCATAATCACGTAAAATGACTTTTTTTTGTCATTTTACGTGGAATTACTCGTTATTCTAGTAAGGTATTATATAATAATAATCGTTGTCATATACAGGAGTAACAGGAGCGATGGGAGCGACAGGAGTTAAATAGTTACTATTCTCATAACCTGGTGTGTAGTAATAATTACTAGTAATTCCAGGAGTGTAGTAGTAATAAGTACTCGTATAACCAGGGACTTTGTAATAACCTTGAGGATACTCGTAATTTTTATAGATTCTATTACTGTATGAATAAGGGTAGTTGCTAGATCCCAAGTAGCTTCTATTATAACTACTGCCCCAATGAGTATGAGCATGGCCCGAGTTATTATGACCCCAATTCCCATGATGGTGGTGCTTATGATCATGTTTATGTTCACGATGTCTGTGGTGATGTTGACCTTTATGACGATCCCCATCTTTTTTGTTGGCAAACAGTGCTAAGGAGGGTAGAGTTAATAAGCCAATAAGTAAAGAATAAAAAACTTTTTTCAGGGGTAGCATAATAACGCCTCCTTCAATTAAAAGCCGATATATAAACTGGTGCCAGATCTAGGATAGTAATAGGTGTTATAGTCTGGGTAATAATAATAGTTTTCATAAGGGTAATAGTATCTATCATAAGATGATGGATAGTAGTAGTTTCTATAAGATTGTTCATAATATCCATTAGATGGGTAATTGTACCTATTATAGGAATAGGGGCTGTATCCAGCAGAGACGCCAAGGCCTCCAATGCCTAGACCTAAACCCCAGTAATTGCCACCCCAATTACCACGGTCGTAGTGATGATGATGGCCTCTGTGGCCGTAACCGCCTCGATATCCCCTGTCAGCAAAAAGCGTTAGGGAAGGAATGGCTATTAATCCAATAAGTAAAGGATATAAAAATTTCTTGAAGGTGTCCATAAGGCCTCCTTTGTTCAATTTCCCTTTAATACCAACACTTAAGGTTTAAAAATGAGCAGCTCACTACTTAGAAATAGTATAGTAATAACTGTCATCAGTATCATTTTCATAAATCGGATTATTATAATAAAAACTGTCTGCATAAGGAGAAATATAAACTCCACTACTATACCAGCCAGAACCATTCCAATATCCATGACTTTTCCAATTATTATCGCTTCCATGACCCCAATTGTCGTGTCCCCAATTGTTATGATCTCCACGGCCCCATTCACCACCGCCATGACCGCCTTCATAACTTCTGCCATGTTCCCCGCCTCCGTGACCGCCCCCGCCTCCGCGTGCTTCTAAAAGAGTAATGCTAGGAAGTACCAAAAGTGATAAAGCGCAAACGGAGTATAAAAATTTCTTTTTTTTCGGCGACATAGACTCTCCTTATTTAGGCATAAAATAGTTCAATATATAGTGAGCCCCATTCACGAACTTCCCTCCAAAAAGGCGAAAGCAGATGTTGTGAATCCATAAGGATTTTTTTTGTGGCGGAATGATTACTTTACGAGTTCATTCACGAACCACGACACAAGCAACGTTGTGTTAACTCGCTTTCGCCTACGTACTAGGCTTCTATCATTAGAATAAGACTTTTTTTTAAAGTAGTCAATAAAGATTAATTTTGTCACGTGAGGCTAAGCATAAATTGGTAAAAAGGAAATAGTTTTATTTAATAATAAAGGCATAATAAAGGCCTAAAGTGAATCATTGAAGATTCGTTACTTTAGGCCCAAGGAATTATCTACTGTAGTAAATAGTTGTACCTCTGTTATATCTTGGATAAGAGTCGTAATAGTTGTTATCGTAAGTAGATGGATAACCTCCGTAATAACCTGTTCCTATTCCGACGCCAAAGCCTCCTCCACCCCATCCGTGCCCGTGATGATGGTGATGTCCACCATGATGGTGATGTCCACCGCCCCAGCCATGGCCATGTCCACCATGACTATGACCATGACCATGACCGCCATGTCTATGTCCACCGCCATGTCCGTCACCTTTACCAGCAAAGAGTGCTAAAGCTGGAAATGTTAATAATCCAAAAACTAATGGATATAAAATCTTTTTAATATTCATAGAGCCTCCATTTTTTTTATTATGTCAGATGGGCAATTTCAATTTCATTTCCTTAAGTTAAACAACAGGACCCGATTCAAAAAGAAACGTTTTGAATAATGAAAGCGATTTTTTTGGCGATAAGCTTAGGCTATCACTCGATAGCCGACACTACTATGTGTGATCGCTTTCGATTCACCTGTTTCTATTTTTATAATAGAACTTTTCTTATAAAAAAATCAATAAAGATTATTTTAACACGGAAAAGAGGTTTTTTATTATTATCCGAAAAGAGCATTAACATATGTTTCAGGATCAAACGGTTCTAAGTCGTCGATTCCTTCTCCGATGCCAATGTATTTGACTGGGATACCAAGCTGTCGTTGAATACTTACAACAATGCCTCCTTTGGCAGAGCCGTCCAGTTTTGTGAGAATTAAACCGCTGATAGGAGTAAACTGATTAAATATTTTGGCTTGTTCGATGGCATTTTGTCCAGTTGTAGCATCAAGAACTAGCAGCGTTTCATGGGGTGCGCCCTCAATGAGTTTTCGGCAGGCACGTTTGATTTTTTCCAATTCATGCATTAAAGGAAGCTTCGTGTGGAGCCTTCCTGCGGTATCAATAATCACAACGTTGGTATTACGCGCTTTGCCTGCGGTAACAGCATCAAAAGCAACTGCTGCAGGGTCACTATTGGGAGCGCCCTTTACAATATCAATTTGGTAACGACTCGCCCAATGGGCAAGCTGTTCTATCGCTGCAGCTCGAAATGTATCGGCTGCTACAACTAAAACGGTCTTACCGTCGGATTGGTAGCGCTTGGCTAGTTTAGCAACAGAAGTTGTTTTACCATTTCCATTGACGCCTACAATTAAAATAATATGTGGGGATGCTGTCGGGATTGATGGTGGAGTGCTTGTGACTAAAATGCGCATAATTTCTTGACGAATTGCTTCAAGAAGGTTTTCTCCTGTCAGGTTTGGATCTTTCGCGTAAAGCTCCTTGACTTTTTGCGTAAGCTCCACGGCAGTTTGAACTCCCAGATCAGCTTCATAAAACGCTTTTTCTAAAGCCTCTAACGTTTCATCATCAATCTTTTTCGAAAATAAGGATCGTATCGTGTTGCCGAGAACAGACCCCGTCTTGACAAGTGCATTTTTGACTTTATTGTAGCTAGATTTTAAGAAATTGAATACCATGAGGAAACCCCTTATAAGTGAAATTGGTAGTATAGCACATTGGAATAAGGAATTAAAGGAGCGATTTATGAATCTACATGAATATCAAGCAAAAATATTTTTAAAACAATTTAAGCTTCCAATTGTGCCGTTTGCCATTCTTGCTGAACTTGCAGAGCTTAAAACTGCCGTGGAAACATTGGGTCTGAAAGAGGCTGTGCTTAAAGTACAGGTTCACGCGGGAGGCAGGGGGAAAGCTGGAGGTGTAGTCATCGCTAAATCTCCGGAAGCGATTGCTGAGGCAGCTAAAAGACTGTTATTTATGAAGATTGTCAATAACCAAACGGGTAAAGAAGGGGTTGTTGCGAATGAACTTCTCATATCTCCTTTGATTTCCTTTAAATCAGAAGCCTATATGGGTGTAATTGTTGACCGTAAAAAAGCTCAGGTGACAATCATTGCTTCCCCAGAAGGAGGTATGGACATCGAAGAAATTGCAGAGAAATTTCCGGAAAAAATTGGTATATTCCCTGTAGAAAATAATGGAAAAATCCGTACTTATAATCTTGTTAAATTAGCAAAATTTATGGGTTGGAAAGGTGAGACCGCAAAGCAAGGAAAAGCAATTGCGCAAGGGCTTGCGCAAGCCTTTTTTGCTGCAGATGCTTCACTTCTGGAAATAAATCCTTTAGTAGAAACAGAGGAGGGTGCGCTTTTATTGCTCGATGCTAAACTATCGCTAGATGAAAATGGCCTCTTCCGCCATCCAGACCTAGCAAAATTTTACGACTCTCGCCAACTTCCGGAGACTGAAGCTAGAGCCAAAGCGTTTGATCTAGCCTATGTTGCGCTTGATGGGTCGATTGGCTGTATGGTTAATGGGGCTGGCTTGGCAATGGCTACGATGGACATCATTCATTATTACGGAGGGTCTCCTGCAAACTTTTTAGATGTCGGTGGAGGAGCTTCAGAGGAGAAAGTTGCAGAAGGTTTTAAAATTATTCTTGCAGATAAAAATGTGAAAGCTATCTTTGTAAACATTTTCGGCGGCATCATGAACTGTAAAACACTCGCTGCCGGAATTATTTCTGCTGTAAAAGAACAAAAGTTGACCCTTCCTCTGATTGTACGGATGGAAGGGACTAACGTCGAAGAAGGGAAAGCAATGCTCGCAGCTTCTCAATTGGAAATCATGATTGCGGATGGGTTGGGGGATGGTGCGGAAAAAGCTGTTCAGGCCGCAAAGAATTCATAACGGGAGATTGTGCCATGTCCATCTTAGTCAATAGAAAGACAAAAGTCATTACACAGGGAATTACGGGTAAAGCCGGAAAATTCCATACAGAGCAATGTCTCGCATATGGTTCATCTTTTGTCGGTGGCGTAACTCCTGGAAAAGGTGGAGAAAAGCTCTTTGATTTGCCGATTTTCGATACTGTGGAGGAAGCAAAAAGAGCAACTGAATGTGATGCAACCCTTATTTTTGTACCCGCTCCATTTGCTGCGGAGGCAATTTTAGAAGCAGAGGAAAGCGGAATTCCCTTAATTGTCTGTATCACTGAGGGAATCCCTATTTTAGATATGTTGGAAGTAAGTCGCATCATGCAAAACAGCAAGACCAGCCGTTTGATTGGTCCCAATTGTCCGGGAATTATCACTCCTGGAGAATGTAAAATTGGAATTATGCCAGGATATATTCATCTCCCAGGTTCCATCGGCATAGTTTCTCGTTCAGGAACACTTACGTATGAAGCTGTCTGGCAAACGACTCAACTCAAGCTTGGGCAATCGACATGTGTAGGCATCGGTGGAGATCCTTTGAATGGAACTAATTTTATCGATGTCCTTAAGCTCTTTGAGAAAGATCCAGAAACTAAGGCTATTTTGATGATTGGTGAAATTGGCGGAGAAGCTGAAGAGGAAGCTGCCGCATGGATAAAAAAATCATGTACAAAACCTGTTGCAGCATTCATTGCAGGTAAGACCGCCCCAAAAGGTCGAAGAATGGGCCACGCTGGAGCAATTATCTCTGGCGGAAAAGGTACGGCAGAAGGTAAAATGCAAGCTCTACGAGCAGCTAATGTGACTGTTATTGATTCTCCCGCGGATATGGGTGTTACAATGCAGAAAATTCAGGGTAACTTACGAAAAGATGAGGCCCAAGAGGTAATTAAATTTTCATAGCGTCTTGGTTTTTGCTAACGTGTTTCTTAGTACGTCATCGCGTCTAAATTGTAAGTTTGGCGAAGCCAAAACCTCGGGTGCGCCCAGCATGGGCATATCCTAGATGATGAGAGATCATTCATAACCCTTATAGGAGGGAATATGTAGACGAAAGCAAGGGTGTCCGAAGAAATCAATTCGTAACTCCACAATAGTGGAC
>JACCRY010000048.1 GCA_013813265.1 Parachlamydiaceae bacterium | reverse complement strand
GTCCACTATTGTGGAGTTACGAATTGATTTCTTCGGACACCCTTGCTTTCGTCTACATATTCCCTCCTATAAGGGTTATGAATGATCTCTCATCATCTAGGATATGCCCATGCTGGGCGCACCCGCTTTCCGCTATCGCTTCACACGGGGCTTTTATGTTAAATCGCTTCCACGACACAAGGCAGTTCATATTGTTTTAAGGACCTGTATTCGCTCGCGGAAGCGATTTAACGTAATAGCTCCGCGTGCACCGTTGGCGGAACGTTTGGGTTAGGATAATTTGAATAAACATAGCTGCTGTAGCAGTGAAAAAACCACGTGATTATAAAAACGATTAGATGAATAGCATGATTTCAATGCAATTTCGATACCGGGCTGACTAAAGTGCTTAACTTAATGAAAGCTTCGCTTCACCTCACTTAACTCGCTGAGTACTATGTTAAACTTCCTAGTCAGGTGATGCCACGCTTTTCATAAAGTTAGATCACTTAGCCAGCTCGGCATCAGAATGTCCAGTTAAGGCAGCTTGCCATTCAGTTAATAAAAGATGCGACATCATTGAATTAACTTAATTACTCAAGAAATAAAACACGAAGACAGTTGCACTTTTATCACAATTCCTATACAATTCAATTTTTCCACCCACTACAAAGGACACATTATGAATGTGATCGCTCCCACAAACAACGATACTTCAACACCAGATGTAGGTGAAACTAAAAAATTTGGTACTTTTCTTGGTGTATTTGTCCCCTGCATTTTAATGTTATTCGGTGTTATTATTTTTCTTCGCCTTGGCTGGGTTGTTGGCCTAGTAGGCATAAGCGAAACATTAATCATTGTGACACTCGCAGCTTTGATCGCATTGGTGACGACTCTTTCAATGTCAGCAATCGCAACAAATATCGAAGTCGGTAAAGGTGGCATGTACTATATGTTATCTCGCTCTTTGGGGATTGAAGCAGGCGGTGCATTAGGCATCCCCTTATTTTTCCGCCAATCACTGACAATTGCATTTTGCTGTATTGGTTTTGGAGAATCCCTCCATGACTTAGTGCCTGCATGGTCTATTACCAACATTGGCATTATAACATTATGCATCTTAACAACCCTCGCATACACATCTGTGAGTGGAGCCTTAAAGGTCCAGATCGCTATTTTCATTGCTATTCTTTTCTCCTTAATCTCTTTCTTTACTGGTGGGGATGTCCCTCCGATGGATCCAGCAACTTTCACTCCACCTCCATTGAATACCTTAGGATTTTGGTCCGTTTTTGCAATATTTTTCCCCGCTATGACAGGTATGGAATCCAGTGTATCTTTGTCTGGTGATTTGAAAAATCCAAGCCGTTCATTGCCTATTGGAACAATTAGCGCGACTTTAACGGCTTACTTAATCTATGTAGGCATGTGCTTATTTTTGGCTTATAAAGTTCCAATGGATCGCTTAGTAGCAGATCCGCTTATTATGCAAGATATTGCCAGCATCCCATCTCTAATTATTGTGGGTATTTGGGGAGCAACCCTTTCTAGCGCTTTGGGTGGTCTTTTAGGTGCACCTAGAACTTTACAGGCAATTTCAGATGATGGATTGGCTCCTAAAATTTTTGGAAAGCCTTTTGGCGCTTTAGGTGAACCCAGGATTGCAACTTTAGCAACCTTTGGGATTGCCCTGTTTGGAACATATTTCGGTAGCATTAACATTCTTGCACCCTTACTCACCATGGTGTCACTTATTTGCTATGGAACGCTTAATTTGTCAGCAGGCTTGGAAACTTTAATGGCCAATCCGAGTTGGCGTCCACGATTTAAAGTTCATTGGGGTATTTCTTTAAGTGGCGCGCTACTCTGCTTAATTGCTATGTTGATGATTGATGCCGGATCAGCCATTCTCTGCATCATGCTTGTGACATTTATTTATTTTTTCGTGAGACAACGCCAATATGAATCTTCTTGGACAGATATTAGAGATGGTATTCTGCTATTTTTCTCACGATCTGCCATTTATCGCTTGGCCCTTTCTGATGGCCCTTCAAAGTCATGGAGACCCCATTTTCTTGTGTTTACTGAGCCTTCAATTGAACAGTCGACTGCAGTCTTGAATTTTGCTCAAGGCATCAGCCGTAGTAAAGGTTTTTTGACTATGGCTTCTTTTGTAACTCCTGAAATGGGCTCGGTTAAACGAAAAGAGCTTTCAGATTCTCTTATGGCTCGTTTTAAGAAAGACAACATTGATGCCCTAGTACAAATTAAGAAGGCAGAAAAAGTCAATTCGGGTATGTACAGTATGATCGAATATTATGGGATCGGACCACTTGTTCCCAACACAATCGTTTTTGGTGGACTAGGAAAAGGAGACAAAACGATTGATTTCGTTAACGTTTTACGGCTCGCCTACCAAAATAAACACAATATTGTTATTTTGAATGAAGCTGAAAAACTTGCAACTGACGATTCTAATGACCTCCATTTTTGGTGGGATGACCAACACAAAAATAATTCTGAGTTTATGTTAGTGCTTGGATATATGCTTCAACTGAATTTCAAACGAAAAAATAGTAAAATTTGTACGAAAGCAATTGTACAAAATGAGTTTGAGCGAATAGAGATGCAAAAGCAATTATCTCATATTAGCCTAACCAAAAGAATAGCGATCAATGCTGAAGTCTATGTAAGTGCAGACTTAAGCGAAAGTAAAGAAGATCTTATTAAGGAATTTTCTCGTAACGCGGGCATGGTTTTTGTGGGTCTTAAGCCTCCACCAAAAGACACGAGCAAGATGGATGCTTATATTGTTTATCTTCAAGGATTAGCTAAGAATTTTGAAGGCTTGCCTCTTGCCTTAGTGTTAAGCTCTGACGGCACTCCTTTGGATACTATCTTAGAATAGTTAGAGGCTACTGATTAATTTCTTGCAGTCCTGCTGCGTCTCGCAGAGGCTGTGAAAAAATTCGAAATAATGCAGCAGTTAGGCGAAAGTTGCAGCTGATGTAATTCTTGACGACGTCGTAGCTATAGCTACGACCGAGAAGAGAAGTGCGTCAG
>JACCRY010000032.1 GCA_013813265.1 Parachlamydiaceae bacterium | reverse complement strand
AGGATAGTAGGTCACGCAAGACTATGCGTGAGAGGGTAAAGCTAAAAGAAAACTACTATCAGATGCAACCCGTTGATAATCAATATGTTGCTTAGCTTGATGCCTATGCGGCTACCGCGGCTCTGCTATTGAATATATCCGAACCCCACGTTCCGCTTTCGCTACACACGGGGCTATTACCTTAAACCGCTCCCGCGGTCTAGCATCAACAAATAGTTAGTTCTGTTGCTGGACCGCGGGAGCGATTTAACATATTAGCCCCGCGTGTAGTGCTGGGCAGGGAGGCCTTAATCGGAACGTGGGGTTAAAGTCAATTAAAAATAATTGGCCGCGGGAGCGGTGAAACAAGGCTAGACACTCGCCAAATTTACTCAAACTAATTGCCTAACTTGATCCAAAGCAACAAGGAATGTCACGAGACAGGTGAATGAGGCATCGTGATCTATAGTTCTTGCGTTCTTTCTTTTAATTGGTCTAGACGCTTCTGCAACGCGGCTCGCTCCTTTGGATCTAAACGATCGATAAAGAGAACTCCGTCAAGGTGATCGTATTCATGCTGAATGACACGTGCTTCCCATCCACTCGTTTTTTTCTGCTTCAGGCTACCATCAGATGTCGTGTATTCAATCGTAATTTCTTTGGGCCTCGGTACCATTGCACGTATCGTTGGAATAGATAAACATCCCTCTTCCAGTTGGCACATCTCTTCGCTGGGATGCGAAAGCTTAGGATTGATATAAACTTCGATTTCACCCGGGCCAAGTTTGCCTTCGCCAAATTCAACCGGAGGTTGTGCAATAAATATGCGTAAAGAACGATGCACCTGCGGTGCCGCAATTCCGATCCCGGACGAAGCTTTCATTGTTTCAATCATTTCTTCAATTAAGAGCTTTGCTGAAGCATCTATTTCGATAACAGGATCTGCTTCTTTCTGTAAAATTGGGTCTCCATAAAAGGCCAATGGCATTATTTTCAACGGATCTCCCGCACTAACCTCAGGAGCATAACCTCTGTATAACTGACCGCGAAGATACAGCCAGCGTCCTTTAAACTTCTCAAAGTAACTGATTTCTGTAAATGTTGCATCAGCTTCGTCTTTAGAAACAAAGGCTGTAAAAGTCACAGTTGCTAAAGCGTCCTTTTCTTGAAAATCTAATATCTCAAGCCTTTTAAATGAAGATTCCTTAGAACGCTGAGACAAAGAACGTTTCCAAGCAAACTTGTTTTCAAGATAGTAGGGGCTTGCTGGATGTGTTGTTTTAATCAAATACTCGGGAAGATTCAATGCGTAGGCAGAATAGCGAGATCGCATCAGCTGCAGAGCATCTTCAGGAAGATCATCGCCCCGATGAAAACGCTTGCAACATTGCTCATAAGGCTCTCCTCTCCCGCAGGGGCACAGTTTTTCAGAGTAATTTATCATCAGACTTCCTAATAAATTATGATTTGCACGGTTATCAACTTTAAATTAGATTCTTTTGTAAGAGTCCAGCTCTCTCTGTAAAGAATCTGAAGTTTGTTGAATCTCGTAATTTCTTTGTTCAAGTCCAGCTGTCATAAGCTTTCCTCTAGTTTCAAAATCTTGACCTTCTTCAAATGTAGCCCAGGAAGCTTTTTCAAACGTTGCAACTACATATCGAGTAAATGAAAATATGCCAAGAGCTACTCCACATACTATAGAGGCGATTCCAACTAGCGGACTTCCTGCAGCAAACGCAATGAATGTAACGGCACAAGCTAGAACTGCACTCCCTATACATATTGCCAAAGAGTAAGTTTCCAGATCTTCCCAAACCTTTTGTATACTTGTTATTTTTTCACTAGAAATGTCTTTGCTTATATAGCTCAATGAATGATAACCTTTTTCCGCAAAAGTTTCTCCATTTACCATGAAGTCTGAAAATAAAGATAAAGATATATTCATAAAAAAATCCATTTATAGATGTTAATGCAAGTTTTTCATTTATGAAAAACTCTTAAAAAATAAAGTTTCCTTAAATTCAAACTGAGTCTAGCTACTCTTTCAAATTAGGACAACATGAATTCGTTTCTAAACTCTGAGTTATCTTGAGGTATACTGCCTTCAATTGTGCTTTTAATCCAGATCATCCTATCCCACTCATAATATTGGCATCGCGCCTGAGACATACGATAAAAAGTTAACCCTGAAAGGGCAATAAAGCTAACAGTTATGGCTATTCCACCTATCGGGTTTATCAAACCAGCTGAACTTGCAAAAATTGTCATTGCAGGCAGGACTGCATTGCCGGCACTCGCAATCTGAGAGTGGTTTCTGATATCTCCCCAAACATTTTTCATTTTGTTCATTTTTTCGTGTGGGACATCTTTCCAATTTACATTTTCTTGATTATAGGCGTCTTCTGCAAAAGAAATACCATTTAAAATAAAGTCGCCAAATAGCGATAAAGAAATAGACATAAAAAAACCCCATCAGTACATATATAATTAAGCCTTCACAGCCCTCGCTATAAAAAACCAACTGAATCATAATTAAAATCTAATTTGAAATCAACTTTAAACATTACCTACCTGGACAACAAATTAAATCTACATCTTTTTGAAGACATGTTTCTACAATTTAATTAAAGGGATTGCAAACAACTCAAGAGTCTGGATAATCTGGACTGTGTTAATAGGAGACGATTTACAGACTATCCACGTACCCTTGTTTTGCAGTTAGGAGACCCTCATGACACAACAACAGCCTGATTCACTTGAGACGTTACGAAAAATATATCAGTCACATTCTGAAGCCTCTCTCAAAGATTACTTTACATTTCTTTCATTTAAAAGCATAAGCTCGGAAGCTGCCTACGAGCCAGAAGTTATACGTTGTGCTGAATGGTTAAAAAGTTATGTCGAAAAAATAGGCTTTAAGTGCGAACTTTGGGAAACGGATGGCCATCCAGTTCTTTTTGCTGAATGGAATGAAGCTGGCCCCGATAAACCTACACTTCTCCTTTATAACCACTACGACGTACAGCCTGTTGATCCGCTCGAAGAATGGAAATCTCCACCCTTCGAACCAAATCTCCGGGACGGCGATGTATATGCACGAGGTGCTCAAGACAACAAAGGACAATGTTTCTATGTCTTACAAGCTCTGAAAATATTGATGGAGAAGCACAAACATTTCCCCATAAACATTAAGCTCTGCATAGAAGGAGAAGAAGAGTGCGGGAGCCAAGGTCTGGCTAGCATACTCCAAACTCACAAAGAGCAACTAAAAGCAAACTATTTAGCGATTGTAGACTTGGGAATACCTGGACCGCAAGAACCTGCGGTTACACTTGGGATTCGAGGCATCATGACACTTGATGTCGAAGTCACTGGATCGACAACTGACCTGCATTCCGGATCGCATGGAGGTTTAGCTTATAATCCAATTCATGGCTTAGTTGAAATTTTAGCTAAACTCCACGACGAATCTGGCAAGATCAGAATTCCGGGATTTTATGAAGAAATTACCGAATTAAATACGGCAGAACTGGGACAGCTTGCTATGGATTTTGATCCATTGAAGTATGAAACTGAATTTGGCAATAAGCCGACCGGTGGAGAACGTGTTTACACGCACCTCGAGCGAAACTGGCTAAGACCGACTGTGGAAATCAATGGTGTTTCTGGAGGCTACAGTGGCTCAGGCTTTAAAACAGTTATTCCTGCAAAGGCAAGTGCTAAAATTTCCTGTCGACTCGTTCCACATCAGGACCCTGAAAAAATTGCCAATCTAGTTGCATCTTTCATTGAAAGCCAAGCTCCTGAAGGCCTAAGTGTAAAAGTAAATATTCATCCTGGTGGAGGTAAATCTGTAAGATCAAACCCTACTTCCAAGAGTGTGCAAGCCTTTGCAGAAGCTTTCACCGAAGTTTTTCAAACGCGTTGCAAATTTGTACTTGAAGGCGCTTCAATTCCTGTGGTCACGGAGCTTGCCTTAGCTAGTGAGAGTGAGGTTGTACTCGTCGGAGTCGGCCTCTTAAGCGACTGTATTCATGCCCCGAACGAACATTTTAGCATCGACCGACTTGAAAAAGGAGCTCTAGTCATTGCACGGGCAATCGAATTGTTAGGCACGATTTCTTCATCATTACAACATAACAATTAAAAAATGGAGTGATTCTATGATTTCAAATATCAAAAAGCAAATCGTCATTATCGCAATAGCTTCCAGCCTCCCATGTTTTAACACATTCGCTGCAGAAGCTCTCATGACACAGGCATTGGAACGCCCTGTAAGCTTTACACAAGTAGCTAAAAAGGCGATCCCTGCAGTCGTTTCAATCAGAGTTCAAGAGACAAAAAAACAAAGTGCTAGAGGGGAAAAATCGAAAACCAATCCTTGGGGCAACTCGGATAGTGAAGATGATGAATCTTCGACAGCAGATTTTTGGCATCGGTTTTTCAGCATTCCTTTCGGTGGTAAAGAGGCTGAAAAATCTAGTGTGGGTCAGGCTTCAGGCTTTATTGTCTCTCCGGATGGCCATATTATTACCAATAATCACGTTGTACAAGATTCTGACGAAATCATTGTAACTTTTAATGATGGTGAAGAATTTCTAGGAAAGGTGATTGGTCAAGATAATAATACCGATATTGCACTCATAAAAATTGAAGGAACAGATCTGCCCTTTCTTAAATTTGGCAACTCAGACACTCTTGAAGTGGCCCAATGGATTATGGCAATAGGCACACCTTTTGGATTGAAAGCCTCTGTAACGGTGGGTGTTGTCAGTGCCAAAGGAAGAAACAATCTTGATTTGGCACGCATCGAAGATTTCATTCAAACAGATACAGCAATCAATAGCGGCAACTCTGGGGGGCCACTACTTGATTTAAACGGGGATATTATTGGAGTAAATACTGCCATCGCTAGTACTATGGGCGGATCTATGGGTATTGGCTTTGCCGTTCCAAGTAACATTGCCAAAAATGTGATGGAGCAATTGATGTCCAAAGGAAGCATTAGCAGAAGTTTCATTGGAGTTGAATTGCAGCAGATCGATCAAAACCTTGCTACGGCATTTGGGCTTCACAAACCTGAAGGGGTTCTTATAGCACAAGTTGTCCCTAATTCTCCTGCAGGAAAAGCTGGAATCAAAGAAGGCGACATCATTGTCAAATATAATGATCTCACAGTTACGTCAATTGGGGGACTTCGTACTTCAATTGCATTGATGATACCTGGATCTACAGTCAAGTTATCCATATTGCGCCAGGGCAAACCTTTAGACATAACTTTAGAAACCGCTGAATATATGGGGAATGTAAGTTCTATTGAAGAGAAAATGATTCAAGAAAATGTGCTTGGAATTACAGTCGCAAATATGACAACAGATCTTGCCCAGAAACTCGGCTACCGTGAAGAAAAAGGGGTATTGATTACAAATGTCGGAGTTGGCAGCCTGGGACAGCTTGCTGGCTTGCGTAAAGGCGCTTTAATCATGGCGATCAACCAAAAGAAAACGGAATCTGTAGAACAGTTTAAAAAACTTTTGAGTGACGCAGACAAAACAAAACCTATTCTCTTGCTGGTCAAAGAAGGCAACAGCGTCCGTTTTATCTCGATCAAAATGTAGGCTGAGTTGAGTTACTCTAAAGAAGCCGCGGATGCGGCAAAAGCATATAGCCACAAGCGTAAGCATGTGGCAACAAGGTTAAAGCGAGAGCCGTGACTACGGCGCCAGATCCGAAAGCCTCTGTCGCTGCTATCACGGCTGACACAAATTTAATTTCTAAACCACACGCTTACGCGTGTGGTTATATGCTCACCGCTTTCGCGGTTAAATTCTAAAGATCATCGATCGTTAAAGAATGTGTTCCCAACGCTGCTGCAGCTTCTCTTTGAGCCCAATAGGCATCCCAATCACGATTTTGCCCTTTTAAACTAAGCGTTAGACCTAACAAAAGTCGACCATTTCGTTGAAGTTGCTTAAGACCTGTTTTAAAAACGTGATTTGCTTCTGAATAACGCTTTTGTTTCAAAAAGGCTTTTCCAAGCTGTGCACGAATGGGATAATACCAAGAAGGAGGTTCATTATATTCTAGTCTGTCCTGAGCATCGACCGCCTTGCTCAAGTTCTCTATAACCTCGGCCTGTTGATTTTGAGTTTCATTGAAAGCCGCATTTAGCACCAATTCTGCTACATAAAAAACCTTTGTCGAAGGGCTTCCTGATATTAATTCATTGTCTGTAATATAAGGCTTAATTTGGTTCATAGCGACTTTTTCTTTTTGAGCTGATTCAAAATCACCCATTTTTAAATAAGCTAAGGATCGACAAAAATGCCAATAAGCATCTGCATAAGGACTTTGAGTTCTTGGTAATTTAAATTGCAAAATTTCGTTCCATTTATGGAAATACAAATAAACCTCTAAGGGGATGATAGAAAATTGTGAAATATCCGGTTTAGATTCAAAGTAAGGTCGCAGGTAATGATTTTGTTCCATTGCTGTACGAATCGCATTGTCATAATCTTCATGAAGCATGTAACTACGAATCAGCACATAGTAATTGTGTGCTAAGTAATGATGAGCATCCCTGAACTCATCCTTTTCATTTTCTGCAATGTAACGTTTATCTACTTCAATAGCCTTGAGACTTGTTTGAATAGCTTTTTCATAATCTCCTACAAGAAGAAAAATATGGCTGGGCATATGCAAAAGATGTCCGGACCCCGGCAAAAGAGCCGTCAATCTTTCCGCAGATAGCAAAGCTCTTTCAGGGGTCTGAGACCCTTCCCAAATATGAATACTATAATGATTTGCACCAACATGATAGGGATTGCGTTTCAAGACTGAACTAAGTACATGAGTAGCTTCTAAAGTGCCGTCCTTAGGCTTACCATCCCATGTCCAATACTTCCACGGATCTAAATCCAGAATACTTTCTGCATAAAGCGTAGCGGCATCTAAATCCTCAGAATATTTTTCTGTCACTTTTTTCATTGCTTCACGATATATATAACGCAAAGAGATCAGGTCCGCCCCAGGAACATTCGTGTATCTTGTTTTAAGAGCCTTAATGTACGCTTGTTCACTTTCTGATGCGCTCGATATAAGTTTTAAAGCTTTTTGTGAAAGGTCATACGCTCTTAGCTCATTTTCAGGGGTGACATCCATATTAATGTTCTGTCCTAACGCTAAAGCCATTCCCCAATATGCCATAGCTAAATTTGGGTCTATTTGAGAGGCCTTCTCAAATTTCCGAAATGCGAGATCATGATTAAAGGCAAAGATATGTGTCAACCCTTGGTCAAAATTGTGCTGGGCTTCTTTGCTATTTGTAGATACAGGATGATAAATAAGATCCATCGAAGGTGTGAGTTCAAGGGTAAATAGAGGAATTTCTGCATGAACTAATAAAGGAAAATTGGCAGTTGTGATGATAACGAACAGTAAAGATTGAAAACTCAATATTTGAAATGAATTTAATATAATTTTCATGGGGATGCCCGTCCTTGTTTAGATAAATACCTAAAAATTTATATATGGCCTTAACAAGGAATACACAAGAACTTTCGCAATTTACAGTCTTATCTATTTTTTTCAAGAATGCGAATAGATGCTCGAATTTTTGAATTCCCTTTGGCTAATAAAAAAGGACATAAAAATTTGGTCGGTAAAAGGCTGCCTCTTTTTAGCGAAATGTTAAAAAATAATTCCCTTATACGAGAAAAAGAGACAGTATCATGGTATAACAACGAAATAAAAACAGTTGAGTTTATGACTGGAACCTCACTTTGGTATGGGTATGGGATCCGCCCGGTTCCAATTAAATGGGTTTTAATTTGTGGTTCAAAAAGTAATCCGGATCCAGTTGTAATATTTACAACCGATCTTGAATGCCACCCCAAAGACATCATAATGGGATTTATAGCCCGTTGGCCGATTGAAACCACTTTTGAAGAAGCTCGTAGACATTTAGGCATGGAAACCCAAAGACAGTGGTCTGATAAAGCAGTCGAACGTGAAACGCCTTGTATTCTAGC
>JACCRY010000194.1 GCA_013813265.1 Parachlamydiaceae bacterium | reverse complement strand
AGGAAATTGATTACTATGTCATTTTTTTCTAAAAATTAAATTGGTTCAAATGAAGGTCACACTTTCTTTGCCGCAAAGCGGCGAAGAAAGTGTGACCTTCATTTGAACCAAGCCTGAAAGACACTGATAAAGCAAAGGATTTTAAAGTGGACATTTGCTGTTCCCTGTGAAAATGTCAATGAAATTAATGATATGTTAGGTGTCGTTCATGTCAATAGAGGGTTAAATGAGATGAGATTATTTTCATGAGGCCTACTCCAGTTTAGTTAATGGTGTAGAGAAGAAAATGCTTCTTGATAGGCTTCTAGAAGGAGGAGCGGATAGGCATTTGGATTTAGTTTTCGATTCACTAAAACTTTATTTATTAACTCGTTTTTGAAAGTGAAACTGCGAAACGCGCATAATTGCAACATCTGAAAATTCAAGGGTAAGTCCAGGCAATAATCAATAAATGCATTAATTTTGTTTTCAGAATCAATGTGAATAAATATAAAAATCCTATCATTTTTAGAACTGTTACGGAACGCATTTTTAAAAATTTCTTTTATCATTGGAGAAATAAAGCCTAGGTTCAAGGTGAAATCATATTTATTTATTTGATTAAAAATCGTATCAAGTAGATCTTTTGTAGTTAAATGTAAAAAATCCTTTCTTGTAGAAAGGGCCCGCACTAGAGCAATTAGCTTGTTTTTTTTAATGCTTTCCTCCTCATCACCCTTAGGATCACATATTTCAAGAAAAATTTGCTCAAAATCAGGAGTGACTTCTTTATCAGTTGATTTAACAAAACAAGCTGCTATTTGGTTAGACAAATCAAACAATGATTTTTCATCATATATCAATAGAGGTTTTTTTAAAAGATGGATGACATGTTCTGCTTTGAGATACTTAGGAATAATTTCTTTTGAATGCCATAACAACGACTTCGGGTTTTCTTTATATAGATGGCCCACAATCCCTTTAATCATGTTATAGAGTACTATATATTCGTCCAATATTTTTTTTGAATCCGTATTAATTTCTTTAATTTCTCCATCAAGTAGTAAAGCCTCCTTATCATTTTTTTCTTTAATATTGAAAAATTCATTTGCCTTTTCGAGGTATTTCGCATATTTGATAAGTGTGTGCGTATATGGGAGTGCTATTTTTAGTTCTGTTTGATGTAAATATAAGTATAAATGGATTAGGAAAAGCGGCAAAATGCCAAATTTTTCTTCGTTAAATAAAGGAAAAAAACGTAAAAGCCTTTCTTTTGTCAAAAGAGGTAGGAAAATATCAAAAAATTTTTGAAGTAAATGTAAATTTATAGAGTCTGGGAATTCAAGTCCACTCTTTGAATCTTCACAAGAAAGAATTTCTTCATGAATAAGATTGAAAAGCTGATCGTCAGAACCATGCTCAAAGAAAAAAATGAAGCGATTTTGCTTATAACTTATAATATCTTGAGGATTGGTAAAAAAAATTTCTGATTTTGAAAAAAGATGGTCGCTGAGAGCTATTTTAAAAATGGGGGCCTCGTTGAAAAGACTTTTTAGAGTGGGGTCTCCAAAAATGGAACTAAGGCAGCAGCAGTAAGTCTGATAGGCTAGGCTCTTTATTCCAAATGTGCCCAAATCTGGAAGCAACCGTATTCGAGTAGACAACAGCTCTACATAGTTTTGGATTGAGACCAGATTTTTCTTACAAGTTCTGGAAAAAGCAATTAAGTCGCTAGACTGAAATAAAGCATATATTGTCCGCATAACTTCATCGGGGGTAATTTGAACAGGGCTTAAGTTATTATCTGATTGTAAGAAAGGAACCATCTCCGATATTTCATACAAGGGGGTGCCAAGCAATTCTTCCTTGAAAAGCTTTTTATGTTCTATTTTTACGTCCAATATGTCTTTCAGAAGGTCTTCTGTTGACTCACTAAGTTCGTCCTCAAATTTAACAGGAAATATCAGCGTTGGGGGAACCAAAGTCGCTAATTCTGCAGAAAGTGTGGCTGCAGCCATTATATTGAATAGGGGGATAAAGAGAAGCCAGTAGGATTGAAAATCTTTATTTTCAAGCCGCGTATAGTAAAAGCTTTTTTCGAGGGTTCCATTGATTTTCATTTCAGAAACATAAATATGCTTCTGGGCAACTCCAATTACATTTGAAATGGTGCTTACAAAAGGAACATAATCGCATATCTCATCGAAGATGGCACGATATTCATCTAGAGTTAAAGATTCAATTTTTGAGAAATATGTAGAGGAAAGTATTGTCATATCAGTTCCTTAGGGCCCTTATCCCTTTAAAGCTTTTGGAGAGCTGGTTCACCCATCTGCATCAAAAGTTTTACTGGAAGAAGAATGTTGTATTCTTTATTACCTAAATAGTTTTCTTTTTTTGAACGAGATGGTTGTTCTAAGAATCTATTTTTGGTTAAATTTTTTATATCATATTGAGTTAAATACATCCCTTTCTCAATTGAAGTAGTCAGTGGCATATCGTATTCCTCATCATATTCAATTGGGGATTTTATTTGGAAGCTAGATGCGTTTTTATGAAAATATGTGATCCAAAAATCGTTAGGTGCACCCATATTTGATAAAGAATTATAGCATTGAACGAGTAAAAGATTTTCTACATGTACGATTCGTTTTTCATAAAAAGTTTTCTCAATATACACCAATTTACCTTCTTTACAATATTTTTTTAGAGCTAGAAGATTTTTAGTTAATTCAGGCATGTTGGACGCAATTCTAGAAAAAAAATGCTCTTTAGGCAAAGGCAGAGTTGACCAAGACTTATTGATTAATCTTAGGGTAACTAGTTGTACCAATTCATTGTTAAATTAGATAAATTAAAGACTGAGAAATTAAACTTGTTAAAGATTTCAAAGTAGCAATCTCTTATTTCTATCATATCAAAAAATAAAATATGTGCTTTTTTCTGATGTACAAAAGGATTTTGTAAGTGATCGACTAATTTTGGCATTAAAGGTGGTGTAGTGAAAATATTGATTGTATCGCTACAATTTGGTAAATCTGTTGTGAAATTGTGCATTGGCAGGTCGTAAAATTTTGTAAGATCAAAAGAATTCATAATCATTCCCTTTAAAGCTTTTGAAGAGCTGGTTCACCCATCTGCATCAAGAGTTTTACTGGAAGAAGGAAGTTGTATTCTTCTTTGAAAAACCCTTCATCCCAAACAGAACCTAAGTTTAAAAATCTATTTTTCAATAATATTTTTCGTTCATTTTCCCGCAATTCTATTAGGCGTTCTTCTAGGGATAAATTGGGCATGCCATCAATATATTTTATCTCACTTTCACGTTCATAACTCTTCTTTTCATGAAAAGGTGTGATCCAGAAATTATTCATGTCGAGTTCTTTAGATTTGGGATCAATACATTGAACAAGTAAAATATGTTCTATACGCAATACTTTGCTTTTTTTACTGCCATCATTATAATAATGATCATCTATGTACGACAATTCTCCATCTTTACAATGCCCTTTAAGCTTTAATAGGTATTGAGCAAATGGAGCTATTTTTGATTGGATACTAGCGAAAAAATGGTCTTTAGGTAAAGGAAGGGTGGACCAAGATTTACTGACTAGCCTTAATACGACCAACTGCTCCAATTCTTCGTTCAAATTAGAAAAATTAAAGGTAGAAAAAGTTATACCGACCTTAAAGATTTCATGACAGATATCGTTAACATGCATTGCTTCCAACATTAAAGGTAGAGCCCTTTTATGAAGCCCAAGGACTTTATTCAATTGATCTCTTAAACTTTCTTCTTGGTCCAATTTTTCTAGTTCAGATTCATCATGACAGCTCATCCGTTTTATCGTCCATTCTGCGAAAGCTTTGTTAGTCGCTTCTAGGCAAGAGTAATTTAATAGGTCTTCTTTATTAAGGGCTTCAAATTCTTCCCATCCTTTTCGGCCTTCAAGTTCAACTTGTATCACGCGTTGTATCTGTTCTGAAAAATGAGTTAATATCTCGCATTCTCCAGTGATCTCTTCCAGTTGAGATAGATCCCATTCTTCGGAAGGAGTTTCTAAATTTTTGAAAATATCTTGAGTTGCTTCTTCGCACAACGTGTTTAAGAAAGGTTCTAGTGGTGTCAAAGCGTCTATTAAAATTTGCTGTGCGAAACAAATTAAAAGTTCATTTTTAAGAAATTCCCTTAATTCTCCATCTTGTACAAGTTCTTGCAGCTCCTGTAAATCTTCAGAGGTATTGTATTTAAATGCTCGCATTTTAAGATCTTGACAGGTAGTGTTTAGACGCTGTAAGGCTTTTTCGGAAATATTTGAATCTGTTGCAGAGTTCTGTATTTTTTGTAATTCATTCTCCAAAGAGGGCAAGTATGTTTAGATATTTTTTTACATAAGGTAATAGCTCTGATGGATCTTTGTCTCTATTATAGTCGTGCCATGTACCAATCCTCACACACCATTCCTCTGCCTTCCAACTTTCAAATAATTGATTAATCGACGTTTCTTCGAGTACGCGAAAAGGAAAATTATTAGCAATAAATTCTTGCTTATAAAGATCGGTAATTTTACTCAGTGTTTCATATATTTTTTTTTCGTAAAGATTACCCCTTAAATATTTGTTTTCAAAGGTTCTTGAAAAAAGGAATGGAAAAACTTCGTATGCACCAATTAAAGGAGAAGTCAAAAAGCATCCTAATTGCTTTAAGGCATTCCAAGTGTGAAATTTTGGGTCTTCATTTATTCGATATAAATGCTCAGAAAATTTCGCGAGTGCCTCAAAAAGCGGTTTTACAAATTCATAGAGTATCAAAGCGGGTATTACGATAATTTCCCCACAACATTTTTCTCCCCAATCTCTTGCCCAACTATAAAATGGCAGATCGCAATTTTCCCTGAAAAAAAGATCAACGTGGCTCATTAATTACTCCATAAAATTATTAAAATTTAAAAAATGGATTTTACTCAATATACTTTTTAAAGTCAACATCAATTCTATTATTGACAACGATTGAGTTTTAAATTACTCAAATACGCAAAGAAGATTTAGTTGGGGCAAATTTACCAAAGAACTAGATTAATTTTTTTAACGCAAAGAAACAGCAAAAGGCACAAAGGCGCAAAGAAAATGCAGAAAATGGGAGGGAAAATACTTAAAAAACCGAATCCGGCAAAGCTCGGGATTCAAAAGCTATAGTCATATGAAATGGAATGCTTCGTTACAGTTTGTAGTGGAAATATGACAATTGTTTTTCAGGGCAAGAATAAATAGAGCACTTCCTGAAGCCGAGCTTTTCGTAGAGTGCTTGAGCTGGAAAATTAAAAATTCGAGTATCTAGGGAAATTTCGATGAAATCGCTAAATTGGCTTACTGTAATCTTTAGAAGCTGGGTCGCGAGTCCTTGCCTTCTAAATTTGCTGTCAATCCCAATGTGATCGATATAGTAGTGACCGTGCTTTTGTTGATGTAGTACAACGCAGAGACCGACAATAGATCCATTGTTTCTTTGGCGCAGCTGTAAATAGTGTAATCTTGGCTTGTCGGGCTTTCCGTAGCTAGAAAAATCTTTCCTGAACATATCTTTAATATAGCCTTCATATGAATTGAAGTTGTTTGGATCAATATTTAGTTTTTCAAGTGGAATGTTTGAGTGCAAGGGGGGGAACAAATATGCTTCAAAATACATCTTTTCAGCCTCTTCAAGTGTTTCCAAGGGGATTTTGTCCTCAGGTTCATAGATCTCGCATACATAGTCTTTTCCCAGCGGTAGTGTTCGATAACTAAAGCAATTAGAAAAAACAAGTAGTGTGAAGAGAGTGAAAGAGAAAGCCAAAGGTCTTAACATGGTATATATGGTTCTCACTTAATTGGATATGGAATGAATAATATCTCTTGGGTTCGCTTATGTCAATAATGGAAAGAAATGGACAGTAATGGACGCAAATGACATAAATGGACAAACGGTAATGGACAAAATGGACCGAAATGAGTTCAAGATAATTCAATGTCTTTTTTTGTTCGTCTATTATCGTCCATAACTGTCCATTTGTGTCCATTTTGTCCATTACTGTGTACTGGCTCTTGTAGTTAGGTCCTACATGAGTAACCAAGGCATTCTTTTTCTTTAAGTTGACATCATTGGCCTACGCCTCTTAGCATCGGAATGTCCAGGTACAGCACCTCAACTCTCGAGCGAATTAAAATACTCAGTCATTTTCTTAATATTTGAAGAAGCTCCTGTAACTGTTAAAATATCATTTTCAATGATTTGTGTTTCAGCATCAATTTTCGTAATTGAATGTTCGTTGCGTTTGATTGCTGCAACAGAGATCCCAAAAGTCGATCTTAAATTGAGTTCTGCAAGAGATTTTCCATGGAACGGACAGTTTTTAGGTACATGAAAAGATTCAATGTCCACATTGGCAATATTGAATTTAAATCCGTAAATTTGGGATGGATGCGTATAGAGCAACTTCAATTTTTCGTAAGATTCTGCTCTAACAGTATGAATCACATTTTCAATTTGACTTTCAGCAATTTGAAAATAGTTCAAAACACGTGTAAAAATTTCTACCGAGGCCCCCAGCTCATCAGGAATGACATCATTTGCCCCTAATTGATAAAAGTTACCAACCTGCGCAAAATAGCGTGTCCTCACGACGATATAGATATTAGGATTCATTTGCCTAAGTTTCTCAACAATTCTCCTTGAAGCCGCAAAATCATTGATGACAACAGCAGCCGCTTTTGCACTTTCAATATCTGCGTGTTGAAGAACAGCTTCATGTGTAGCATCTCCAAAAAAAATCGGTTCACCCTTAATTCTTTCTGCCTTAACAGTTTCCGGATTCATTTCAAGGATCACATAGGGGAGATTTGTCTTTTTAGCCGAAAGTGACAGATTTCTACCATTTAGACCATATCCAATTATAATCATATGATCATTGAGAGGAACTTTTTTGACGTGAGCTTGGGGTTTGAGTCCTGTTTTGAGGATTTCGGGAAAGGGAAGCTTGAGCAACCAATTGGTAATCTTTGTACTGTGAGTAATAAGAGTCGGCGTTAAACCCATTGTAAGTAGCGAAACTGCAAGGAAGAGCTGATAACCATCGCCATCTGTAAGGCCATAATCCGCACCATTTTTCGCTAAGACGAAAGAGAATTCCCCAATTTGGCTTAACCCTATGGCCGTTAAAAAGGCTGTTCTTAGGGGCATCCCCACAATGAGTGCTGCAATACTTGCTATAGAAGTTTTCAGTAAAAGAACTGCTGCGACAAGCAATAAAATTGTAAAGGGTTGATCCAATACAAATCTAAGGTCTAAAAGCATTCCAATTGAAATGAAAAAGAAGCTTGTAAATACATCCTGAAAGGGTAAGATATCGCTTATGGCTTCATGACGGTATTCGGATTCAGAAATGATAAGACCTGCAAGGAAGGCTCCAAGTGAAAGAGACAGGCCTAGACTTGAAGTTAACCATGCTACAGCAAAACATACTGTCAAAACTGTAAGCAAAAAGAGCTCACGGCTTCTGGTCTTAGCGATTTGATACAGGATGGGAGGCACCAGCTTAGCTGCCGCAAAAAGGACAATTCCAAGTAGCAAAATACCGGAAAGTGCAGTTATAAGGAAATTAGGAGCAAATTCCTGAGTGCTACTTCCTAGGAAGGGTGTTAGTAACATCATGGGAATGGCAATGATATCTTGGAAAATTAAGATTCCAGTTGTGAGTCTACCGTGGGGAGTATCATTTTCAGAGGTGTCATTGAATATGCGTAAGATGATTGCGGTACTACTTAGAGATAAAAGAAATCCAAGGAAAATGCTTTCTCCAAGTGGCCTATTGATCAAATAAGCAAAAAAAGCTCCGGCAGCCACAGTCAAGAAAACCTGAGCTGAACCACCAATAAGAAAAAAACGGCGATACTCAAAAATCTTCTTTAATGAAAATTCCATACCTACAGTGAATAAGAGTAATACAATCCCGACAGTGGCTAGAATATCAACATTGTCGAGATTCTTTACAAAACCAAGACCATGAGGACCAGCAAGAACTCCCGTAAGAAGAAATCCTACGATAGAAGGAATTTTGAAGCGGTGGCAGGCAAGAATGACTAAGATTGCCAAGCCAAAAATGATGACTATTTCGGGTAGCAGAGGGATTTCCATAGCTTATATCCCCTTATATCTTAGGAAGCCAATTTAAAAGTAGAAGACGCCATTGCGAATAGTAACGAGAGTAGATTATTCCGAATGAAAAAATGAGAGCTCCAATGGCAATCAGCGCAAAGGGGAAAAGAATAGAGCCGCTAAAAACTGTTGAAGCCAAATAGGACAGGTAAGCAAAAATGGCCACCCCCCCAAATAGGGAAAAGAGATGACTATCAAAAAATAGCGAGAGAAAAATAAGGAAAAAATTGATAAGGGCAAAGGCAAATCGATTAAGCTCACTGCCATTCCAAAGAAAAGAAATCCCAATTTCGAAAGCGATAAGGCCTAAAAGATAAAACCAGTGAGCTGGCAGAAATCCTTGTCTCTTTGATAGCAGTCCAAATATGACAATGAGAATTCCAATTAGGATAAGAGATGCTTTGGTGGTGATGAGAGTAGGTTCATTAAAGTAGAGAAGTCCAGCAAAAGAGGAAAATAGCACGCCCGCCACAAGAATGGCAAAAACTCGGCTTCTAAGCCCTAAGGATAAGAAAAGTAGGAAAAGGTTTATGAAATAAAAAATGAGTCTTTCAACTTCAGATTTATACAATAACAGCATCAGAGCGCTTTCTAAAGCAATTAAACCAAAAAAATAAGCCCAGAATGGTGCTACAACTTCCCTCCATTGAAATAACATCCCAAGTAAAATGAGAAAAATACCGGATGCAAGGGAGGACCATTTGTAAAGATGCATAGCATCAAGAGGGTTTTCCTTGAAAAACCAGATGGTGATATCGGAAAAGAGAAAAAAAATTGCAAGGCTGATCGGAAAAAGAAGCAGGGGAAGTCGATTGTATTTTAATACGATAAGACCCGTTGCCAAGGTGACGAGTTCAATGACAATAGCATTCCCTGAAGTTGATTTGGATTGATCGAAGATGTCTATAAATTCAGAGGAAGTTGGCCATAGCCCAAGAAGTTGTTGAGCACAATAGACCATGAATGGAATCATACAAAGGAATAATGTCCAGAGAACACCGCCGGCAATTTTTTCATTTTTTTTGGTTAGTTTCCAGCCAAAAAAAGCAAATGCAGTGGCGTAAGCTGCAAATATCGCAAGAGAACCTTCATAGCCCACTCGTTCCCAAAGATGGCTCAAAAAAAGGGGGAGCGAAAAAAGAGCAATGAAGGCACCGACATAGTAGGTGACTTTGGCTGCGTTAAATTCTGAAGTTGAACTAGATGTTTTTTCAGTTAGGGGAGAATTTTGTGATTCTAGTACCTGCCAAAGAGACTCAATTTGTTGAGGCTCTAATGTAGTATTTTGAGCGGCTAAAAGAAGATCTTCTTTGCTGATTTCCATTTTCTCCTAATATTAAATTTTAAATTAGAGAAAATAGTAGAGAAATGTCAATGCAATTCGATGTTATAGATGAACTTAACAAAATCGCGAAAATCTGCCAAATTAGCATTTAAAATAGACCGAACGATCGCAAAATTTATCTTTTGATAATCGTGTACAGCAATATTCCGAAATCCCACCATCGCCTGCATTTTTTTGCTTGCTTCGGGTGAAATGAGCTTTGACTTTTCTAATATGACAAAAACATCTCGACTTCCTTGAGGTAATCCAAGATTTTTTGTGCGGATTATGCGAGTTCCTAAATCTATGGCAGCTTCACATGCACGTTGAAGGTTCAAAATAATCGAGTCTTGCTTTGCATAATTTGTCTCAAGCTCATTCTCATGACCTTCATATTCTTCTTTGATACGATGTAAACATCTTTCAATGCATGTAATTTTATTCAAAATGACATCATCCACGATGAGATTTCCTTTCTTTGTAATCGTTAAGAATTTCTTTTCTCGTTTCTTGAAAGTTCAGATACATCGCAAATGTTGTATTTTCAAAAAAATCAAAATCTTTTTGATTGGAACAATAAATCAACTTGCCGGAAGAGAGAATTTGAAATCTAAATACTGTTGAGGATGAGCGTAGGTCGATTAAATCAACATCTCTGTTGAGCTCAATAGCGATATTTTGAGCCAACTCCCACAAATACACTACATCTTGTTTTGATTTTGACAGAAAAGCTAAGTCTAGATCACTTTGGCTGGTTTCATATTCATGTCCGTAACTTCCAAAAAGGACAATTGCAAAAAGGTCAGGAATGTTGCGGAGCAACATATCAATAGCAATTTGGAGTTGTTTTTTATGTAGAAGATCCATATTCCAACTATAAGAAAATAGGATTTCATTAGCAAAACAAATGCTTCCTAATGTGTGGAAGGTGCTATTTACGAAAAACAAAGACTACGTAGAGCTAACACCTGCTCAATGAAATCATTAGTTAATCTATGTTTTTGATTTCTTTTTATTCAAAATGTCGATATGATTTAGTGAATCATAAAGTTAGGTTTTTACAAATTATGCAATTAAATATTATTGACAGTCGCAATTTTGACCCCATCTTGGGGCCAACGCACAAAGTCCTTCAGACTACTAATACCCTTTACCGGCTCTCTCAGCTTAATGAATCTCTAGCCAATATGAAAACAATGCGCTCAAAAGGGCTAAAAGCGATACAGGATATTGGTGAGAAAGCCAAAGAGGAATTACTTTATACCGATGCAGAAGTCGTTAAAGTGAATATGAAAACTGCTTTAAGTGAGATTACTACGGGAGTAAGAGAGAATAAAAACATCTCCAAAATTTACGCTAGCCAGATCGAAGCTGCTTCATCCGCTAATGAGCTGACTAAGTGCATTAGGCATCTTTTAAAAGATTCCGTAAGCCTAACGACATTTAATTTAGAAAAATCTGATAAGGGACAAAATGGGCCTACTTACATTGTCAGTTATACACGTGCAAGTAAAAAGTATTCTAAGCCTATACACAGAGAATATGTCATAAAATGGTCGAATGTAAACGAATTTTGTAGCTGGCGGCTCTATGATGCATTTTCTCAAAATTCGCCCTTACAGTCATTTATCGTGCCCAAAGTTGCAGCATTGTTCTTTGAGGAAAAGCTGCATGAGATGGGGGATCAAACACGTTCTATATTAGAAGAAAAAACAGTCATTGATTTAAAACAATCTTTGATCAGTGTTGTAAATAAAAGCAAAAACCCTAATGATACGTTGATCATGTTAATTGAAAAAATCAGTGGATCGAATCTGATTGACTTTGCGAGAGTAAAATATCGACTGCTAAACTCGGAAGAAAAACAACATCTTTTTGAAAAAATGGGTCAACTTGCCATGCTCGATTTTTTGCTTGGAAATACAGATAGGCTTATTCAGACTTCATACAATATGGCCACAAAGCAATATCAATGGGAGAATCAAACTGCAAACCTCGGCAACTTGATGGTAGATTGGTTCCCCAATGAAGGAAAAATGCCTTATCTTTATGCTATTGATAATGGAATTAAGCCTCCATTAATTACTGACGAGGAAGAAAAAAATGCTTACAAGCTGTTTATACACAATTACTTTGAAGATTCCAAAATGGGGTTTTTGACAGATTTGTTAGTGGATTCAATGAAAAAAAGTTGTTTTGATCATGCTGAGTTATCGACAACTTTAACTATTACTTTGGCTCAGAGGCTACAAGAATTTGAACCCCTTTTCAATGACCTTAAGGATTCAGATTTTTCAAAAAGATCCCTAGCAAAAGGTCTCAATGAAATGTCAACTGCTTTTAAAGAGTGGCTTCCTTCTTTTTGGGGTAGCGATCAAGCCTTAAAGATAAAAAATTATCTCAAAGAAAACTATTCAACGTTGCTAGATGCTGTTTCAGAGCGAATTGAAATTTTAACCCAAAGAGGAGAATTATGAACAGTTCATTACCTGTTGGACCAAGAGCTGAAGTTCCAACCTATGAAATTTACTCAAATCTTAACTCTCCAATATCTCAGGAAACAGAACTTGCTAGTTGGCTTGTGGCTATCGAATCGCATGGACGAACAGGTTCAGCTGAAAGTCAAAAATCATTGATTAAGCTCGCTAAAACTCTTCCTGATCATCAATCAATGCCCCAAGATGTTCAAGATGGCATAATAGAAATTACACAGCTATTACAACAAAAAGAATGGGCCCCGGAACTTTCTCCCCAAAGCTCAAAACTCCTCCAAAAAATCTGTCGCGATTATTCTCCAGAATCTCAACAAAAGAAACCCGCCTGTATAAAAAAGTTGGAGTTTATTTAAAGGGGCGGAATTTTTTTCTTTTTTTTGCAATTCAATCGTGTTAGGCAATTCTTCAAAACTTGTTTCTTGTGCTCTGCTATTTCTTTAATGGAGTTTTATTTAACAAAGAAATAACAGAGCAAAGATTGCCTATCTTACTTCAGTAAATCACTTAACATTTCATATCCATATTTCTTAGCTAACGATAGAGGAGTAGCATTGTAAAGATTGACTCGGCTTTTAAGTTCCGGAGCGATTTCTACTAAGTACTTCAAAACACTTTTTGCCTTTCCCTCTACGGCAATATGCATTAGGCATGCATTATATTTGGGTTCAACCGAATTGAGGAGTGCTTCTTTTTTCCCATTACCAAGTTTTTCGGCCCGTTGAAGAATTCGTTTAAAGGTTTCTAAGTCATCAGCAAAAGCCGCGCCTTGTAAGGGGTTGCCTCCCATATGATCTGGCCCCATTAAGCCGTCATCAAATATCTTCCAAAGAGAGGCGAGGCGTTCTTTCTGTTCTTTTGAGCTAACGTGTGAATTGGACGATTCAGTTTCAATTGCTTTGAGAAGTTTTTTAGTATCAGAGTTTGTCCACATACTATACTGAGATGAGTTGAAAACTAATTTTTCGAGATGGTTGGTATTTCGCGTAGAGTTCTTATCCGTTTCAGTGAATCCATGAATAGTTGATCCATTGTTTAACAACGAAAGAAAATGGGCTGTGTTGGAGTTTTTATATCCCTCATCCATTACGAATTCTATTTTGTGATTATCATTTTTCAAGACGGATCCAGTTGAATTTTTGAGGGCTATTGTTCTTTCTTCCCAGTACAATGCGTAGCCCTTAATATTTATTGTAGCAACGGAGGATATTTGGCTAAGCTCCAATAAAACATCATTCCATAGGTCTCGAATTCTTTTTCTTAGACCCCCTAGGCTCATGACATAAATTTTCTGATCATCAGGGGAGTCAAGAGGGTCGACAAAATAGACGTAGTTCGAGGAACGTTGAGCTCCAATGATCACGACTTTATGCCCCTCTTCACCCAGCCACTTTGAATTTGAAAAAGTTTCATGATATAAAGTGTCTTGAGGCTCCCATCCCCAGACTGGGGCGTCACCGATTTTAGCCTTCAGTTGAAAAGGGGGCTTTGAGTAGAACTCACGACCAAAATTTCCTGATACCAATAAAGGGCCATGATTTTCTAATTCTTTAATAAGCCCATTCATACTCCAACTTGGATTCCATTCAGACTCCTTAAAGTTGTGTATTTCACAGTATTTTTTAAATATTGTAGATGCCAAAGCTTCTGATTTAGGGTTATTTTTCTTAAAGCTTTTGCGAATGGGATTTAAACGTTCATTGTCTATGTCACGCATTGATGTGCAGGTTTTTCCATAATATTTTACATTCCGCTCAGCACGCACATTTTCATAAAGATTTAATATTTTCTCTTCAGAATATAAGTAGGTGGCTTTGGCAATGTTTTCATTTGTTAGGGGGACCGTTTTTGCAAAAATTGCACTTACTTCATTAAGGACTTCCTTCATCTCGGGATTGGATATTTCAAGAAATAGACTAACAAATTTGGAAGAATTTTCTAGTTCTTCGGGTGCTATTTTTGAGAATATAGAAAGAAGTTCATTCCTTAAGGTGACAATTTTTCCATATTGAGCTGCCCAACTAATTTCAATTTCCATATTTTTATGATTATTTCTTTGGGTTCCATTTTTAATGATATTAAAAGCTTCAACCCAATCTATTTTTCCTCCTCGAATTTCCTTTCCTGAGTTGGGTATACTCTTACAGGGGGGATTGGAGACTTGAAAAACTATTTGTCCCTCTGTGTGAACTAAATAATTTGCATTAATTGACATAACTACACTCCTGGTAAATAAATGATAAAATTCCTGGACAGCTCTACCTACAATTTTTAAAGTTACTCGTCACTTCAATCGCAAGGATCTGGCCAGTTATGGTATCATTATATTGAGGAATGAAAATGAATATTACCGTAAAAAATACGTAATCTCAATGTTGTGGAGTGAACTACGAAGCGAATGAAGCAAAGTCGTTAAGGCGCGTTTTTTTTAAGTGTCGCGCCCTCGACAAGTCAAGGGCGAACATTACTTATCTAAATTTCTTCTTCTTTAAATCGAATCGTATTTCCAGGATATCCTTCTTTAAAGCACATATCTGCAAACTCTTTATATTTGGTGTAAATTGTGGTGATTGATTCATCTGGCTCGCGTTTATAAATAGGACTGTCTAATCGAGGATCAGAAAATAGCCCAAAAGAAATGCGGTCTTCTTTGACTTTTATGACCTGATGCCAGACTGCATTCATTTTTTCTTTGTTGTTAACAAAAGCTTCAAGAGCACGGGAAATATTAATTACAAAATAATCTTTCTTTGGAGATATTGGAACCCACGCACCATCAATTTCGGCTTCAAGGCCTCCTTTTTCAATGAATAAAAGAGTTAAGAGCCCATAATCGCGGTGAGGGTTTAAACCAGGTTCATCTTTTTCGGGACGATAATGATTGAATGTAAAGTGATGCATGCCTCCACCTGAAATAGCCCCTCCTGTTGCCATTTCCCATTGTTCTTCAGGAATTTCTACTGCGGCCAGTATTTTCTGAAGGACTGACACAGCTAGAGTTTGCATATGAGTAGCAAGCCTGACAATTTCGTCAGAAAACCAATTTTTTTTCCATTCAGAATCTTCAACAAATAGAGATTCTTTTTGCGTCCCTTCCTTATTATGATAGCCCGTATATCTAATTTGTTCACGATTAATGATTGATTCTTCACGATAGAATCGATTAGCAAATTCTGTTGCAAAAGGTATGAGCTCTTTGCAATTTTCTGGGATTTCCAAATAAAAAAAACCTCTTCGGGCAGCTTCTTGCAGTTTGTTAATAAACACATTCCCACTCTTTTTGAATTCCTCTTGGGAAAATAAGAGAATTTTTTCTTCCGCCATCTTTGACGTTAAAATTCCATTTGATACATCCATATTTACCTCACTTTTTTTAGTGTTAAATCCTGAGTATATATAAATTACAATTAGTTTGTAACCGTATAAAGTACGGTAATGTTATAAATTTCCATAAAAAGGAGGGACCATAAAAGCTTTGTTTCTGGTGTTCTCCGGATTTCCTTTGCGTAATACGAAGTTCAATAAATGATAGTGAAGAGTTTTGTAAAAAAATAAAATTCAAAATCGTGTTATGCTTTTTAATGTCCTAAGCTTATTTGTGCCTTTGCATCAAATTTGTCTGATATGCTAAAATGTTTATATTATGCATTTTCCTGAAAAACTTCCATTACCCCAAGACGTTTTTGAGCAACGAGCTCAACGAAAAAAAGAACTCATTGGCTCAGCCTTTTGGGGCGTGTTCATTCGATCGTGCATCATTGGTTTTGAACTCCTGGGTGTATGGCTATTTGGTAGCGCTGCATTGCTTTTAGACGCTCTTGCATCAAGTGTCGATGTCGTCTCAAGCCTTATCCTAATCATTTGCATCAAACTAGCTAGTCGACCTCCCGATGACAATCATCCATTCGGCCATGGACGTTACGAACCTTTGATAGGCCTACAACTAGGGCTGTTTTTGTTTTTTGTTGGGGGAGGGATGCTCATCCAGCAATTCTTTCAAACAATGGAGGTGCAATCAGAACTCGTCATCGATGGCCGTGCGTGGATTTTTCCTGTTGTCGCTTTAGTTTTGTTAGAAGTGTGCTATCAAATTGTGATGCGTGCCGCAAAAAGGCAAGATAGCCCAGCTTTAGCTGCTGATGCCTTACATTACCGCATTGATGCGATTACAAGTTTATTTGCTGCTCTAGCGCTTATTTGTGCTGCTTTTATTCCTAAATGGAGCCATCTGATCGATCATGCTGGAGCTCTGCTTATTGCGGCTTTAATGATTGCCTTAGGGGCTATGGCGGCACGTAAGAATATGAATCAACTCATGGACCACACTCCAGAGCCCATTTTTTTTGAACGCGTAAAAAATGCAGCTAAAAGAACCGAAGGGGTCCTTGGAACTGAAAAAATCGGTATTCAGCTATACGGGCCTGATGCACATGTGGATATCGATGTGGAAGTAGACCCAAATTTATCTGTTGAAGTTGCGCATGAAATAAGTCAAAGGGTAAGACTAGAGATACAAAAAGATTGGCCGGCCGTGCGTGATGTCATTGTGCATATAGAGCCCTATTATCCGAATGATCATTAATTTTTAAAAGAGCATAACCATGCTAGATTGGTTTACAGGGCTGTTAGATCGAATATTTGCAGTAGTGGGGGCATTGATCTGCGCTCAGGTCCCGATGTTCATGCAACAGTATGCCCACCAACTTTCAGGACGGGTTGCAGAGCTTAAGTTGCAAGTTAATTCTCTTACCAAGGCAGCTTTATTAGGGCAGACAACTCTTCCAGAACTCATTCAAAAGTTTGTCACAAGCGGGGATGCTGATTTTGCTCGTCAAGGAGATCTCATGAATTGGACAGTGGAACGCTATGAAGGCCTATCAGTAGCTTTACAAAATTTGATCACGGCTTCTTCAACTGCTAAACCTTTTATTTTTGTACGGGATTTTAATTGGGAGATTGCCAGTACAACATTTACGAATTTCCAAATGGGAATTCCTTTTACTGTGGAAGGATTAATATACGGTGTGATTGGCATTGGAATAGGGTATGCGGCTTTTTTTTTAATCTATTCGGTGTTTCAAATTTTTTCCGCTCTTATTTTTTCAGGCGCCAGAAAAATCTATTTATTTTTAGGTCTTAGATGAAGATGGAGACTTTATTTTTCTCAATTGGAAAAGACAAAATTTTGTCTTTTCTTCGATGGTTTTTTAATGCCCTTTTTTTCTATATTGGGTGGCTTGTGTGCATGTATGAAGCGGTGGGAAAATATCCCCTTATTGGACCGCTTGTGGTAGGGGGCATATTGATCTACCATTTTATTGTCACTAATGAAAAAAAATCAGATTTAATTATATGCCTTGCGTTAGCTTTTCTTGGGACAATTGTCGATTCGGTTTATGTTGCCATTGGAATGCTCGAGTACCAAGGTGGATTTGAATATTTTCCGAATATTGCTCCTCTTTGGATTACCAGTCTTTGGGTCCTCTATGGGACTTCTGTAAATCATTCTCTTAAATGGATGCGCTGTAGCGTCTTTGTAGCTGCTGCTATGGGAGCCGGCGGAGCCATTTCTAGTTATTTAGCTGGCTTGAAATTAGAAGCAGTAAACTTTTTATGGGAAGAGTGGTTGGTCCTTACGGTCATTGGAACAGTCTGGGCAATTGTAGTCCCACTCAGTCTGTATTTTGGTTTTTTGCTGAGGAAAAAGGAGCAGGGTGTGGGTGTAACAAAGAAGGCGTGAGGCGCGAGTTTACCGCAGAGGCTGTGAAAAAATTCGAAATAATGCAGCAGTTAGGCGAAAGTTGCAGCTGATGTAATTCTTGACGACGTCGTAGCTATAGCTACGACCGAGAAGAGAAGTGCGTCAGATGCAACT
>JACCRY010000192.1 GCA_013813265.1 Parachlamydiaceae bacterium | reverse complement strand
AAACCTACTAAAGCAAGAAAAAACAGCTAAATGTGGGATGGAGATAAAACGTCAAATGGCTGGTTGGGACAATGACTACCTATTGAAGGTGATCGGTGTAAAATCTTTTTCATGAAATTGCCCTGATTCGTAAGCTATCTTAAATCAAAAAAGTTTTTGACAGTTAAATTATAATTGTCTATAATTCAAACAAGTCCGATGTATCCCATACCAATTAAATTGGGGGAAAACAATGCCGCGTTACACTTTAAATTTTAGCAATGAAGGTCTAAATGTTGATCCTTTTAATTTAGATGGGGATGACTTAGATAAACTTTATATTCGAAAAAATGTTGATAAGAAAACTCATGTGATCAAAATAATAGTTTCATCTACAAATTGGCCGAAATTTATGGCTAATACTCATTGGATTGGCCATTTACTTAGTAACGATATATTTAAATCTGGGCAAGATGCCTTGAACGAAATACATGAAAATGAACATTTATTTAGATATCTTAAAAGCCAAACTCCTCAATCTAAAAAAACGAATGAAGTCATCATGGATATTCCAACTTTCAAGCATCCACACTCTGAAGTTTCGATGGAAAATACATCCCCAGAAGATATTAAGATGATGCCTAAAACTGAAGATCAAAAAAAAGACACTCCCGAGTAATAAACGAGAAAAATGAATTGAGCTTTTCTTCCTGAGTCCATCACCAAACAAGTAATTGACACTTTTGTTTTTAATTAGTATGATATGGACGCAGCCCATCATTTATTAACTCTGGTGTTGCAAAAAGGATTATGCATAAAAAGGCTATTTTCATTGCAGCAACCGGACAAAATGTCGGTAAAACAACACTTTGTTTAGGTCTTGTTGCGGGTTTAAAAAAGCGATTTTCCTCCGTAGGATTTATTAAACCAGTTGGCCAGCAACATGCTAAAGTTGAAGATGGCACGAATGTTGATAAAGATGTCATCCTATTCAAGAAACATTTCGCCCTTAAAACTCCATGGCAAGATATGAGTCCTGTGATTATCCCCGCCGGAGTTACGCGTGACTATCTTGATGAAAAATTTACCGAACTCTCTCTTCTCGAAAAAATTTCAACCTCATTTGAAAAGATTGCCTCAGAAAATGATTATACCATTGTCGAAGGGACGGGGCATGTTGGAGTCGGTTCAATTATCAACCTGAATAATGCTATAGTTGCTGCTAAATTAGGTCTAGATGTTGTGCTCATTGCTTCAGGAGGGCTTGGCTCTGCACATGATGAGCTAGCTCTAAATATCAATCTTTGTATGCAACATGGAGTGAAGGTTCGCGGAATTATATTAAATCGAGTTTTAGAAGATAAAAGAGAGATGGTTTTAAACTATTTTCCTAAATCTCTAAAAAAGTGGAATATTCCCCTCATCGGCTGTGTTCCTTATAATGCGCTTCTTAGTCAGCCAACAATTCAAGATTTTGCAAACCTTTTTAGCGCACAACTATTTTCTGGTGAAAGCCATCGCTACCGTCACTTTAACCACATGCGCCTTGTTGCAGATTCCGTAGAGATCTATGCTGGGCTCGCAAGACTCAACGAACTGATCATCACTCCTGCTAGTCGCGAAAAAGTGATCTTCAAAAATATTGAGATGCATCGAACTTTAGCTGAAAATAAAGGGGAAGATTTTACCGGAGGAATCATCTTAACAGGATCTATCCCACCGAGTCCTTATATAATTGAAAAAATTAAAGAACTCGAAATTCCAGCCCTCTATGCACCTGTTTGCAGTTTTGACGCAATGAAGATGATCACTTCATTCACGGGGAAAATTAGGACTGAAGACCTTCTTAAAGTCGAAAAAGCAATCAGCGTTGTCGAGAATTATGTGGATTTTGATGCTCTCACGTAAGCCAAAAGACGTTTACCAATGAGATCAAAGAGCACACTGGCTCGACTTTGTGGATTTTTTGCCTTCTCACAGGCCTTTTTTTTGATAATACTTTGATCCTGTTTTCCAGTCTGAAGGAGTGACTCACTATAGTCTAGGGCTAGGGTGTTCATTTAAATAGTATTTTTTGATGAATTTTACATAAATTAATGTCGTAGAAGGTATTGCTGCCCTCCTACAGCGCTACCGCGTAAGCGTCAATTCTACCCATTATTTTCTGCATTTTCTTTGCGTCTTTGTGCCTTTTGCTGCTTCTTCGTGTTAAAAAAAATAGAACTAGACTAATGTCCGATTTATGTGTTCGAATAAAATTTTTAGCGAAATTTAATACTCTATTCTATATGTAGTGTATTCGATTGTTTTTTTTAACACAAAGAAGAGCAAAAGGCGCAAAGGGCGCAAAGATCATTGAGAGTTCGGATGGGTAAAATTGACGCTTACGCAGTAGCGGTCAACAGAAATTAGCCCCGTTTGTAGCGAAGGCCGATAGGCCTGAACGAAACGTGGGGTACGTTTAAGCTAATGAAGTAATTCATTTTTTGGAGTTAAAAAAATGTTTGTATTATCAAGGACCATAGAATATTTATTTTCAGTGTTGTGGACAACATCGGAAAACGAGAAAATTGACCCTTTAATAAATCAAATATTATCAATATTGAATAAATCCTTCGAATTTCAAGATATTATGATTCAGCACCGACTCCAAAATGTTAAGATTAATTATCGCCTTCTTACAGAAGAGGAATGTAAGAAAAAAAATATTTCAACTGCTGCTTTAGAAATTACCCAGAGTTTGTTTGCTTCAGAAAAAAACGAAATATTATTAAATAACACATTGCCTCTAGAAAAATTAGTCAGAGGTACTCTTATAGAAACATGCAATATTAGTTACCGTGCAGAATATGCGGATATTAGTTCACGCGCTAAATATGGAGAGTTTAATGCGAATAATTACGTGAAATCAATGGAAAAAATTGAATGGAAAGCCTTTAAACAGTCTGTTAGTATCGCTAAAACTATTGATACTCTAAAATTTTTTAAAAATGAACTTTATAGTATAAATGAGCAAAATGCTTCAAATACTTTTGAAAAATATTATCAAATGAGTGAAAAATTTGGACATGTGGAGAAATACAGAAATCAATGGAGTGCTTTGATACCTTCAACAACAACATTATTAGAAAGAGCTTCTCAAGCATGCTTACTGGCTGTTACCATCGTGGTGGTTGCTCACAAAATTTCAACTTTTATGAAGGTGAGATAAACCATTTCGACAAGTCTAGTGCGAACAAAACGGAAAAAAGTCTCCGCACTCCAAAAATTCATCAAGAATTTCTGAACCAACATTCTCGCTGTTAAATGTGATCTTGACATTTACCAAATAAATTGTCATAAGTTGCTATCAGACTTTAACAGGAGCCTCCTCATGGGTAACACCTTTTCCGCAATTTTTACCATCTGCGCTCTTATAGTTTCATTTTTAGACGCAAACGACCCCTTACATAAATTTGAAATGGAAAAAATTGAAATGGTTGACACACCAAAATATCTCTATAAAATCCTGTCCCTGCGTCTTTGGGATGCCTCACAAAAGAATGCACACTTAGTCTTATCGGCCGAAGATGAGGCCTTTATCCATTTGTCCACAAAATCACAATTGAATAATATACTCAAGAAATATTGGTCCAATATCCCACAGTTTGTTGTGTTAAAAGTCGAAACATCTAAACTCCATGGCAAACTAGTTTATGAAACTAATCCCGGCGGAACTTCAAAATATTATCACCTTTATCAAGGGTTGATTCCCTTAAATTCCGTTATCGAAGCAAAAACGATTTATCAGGCACCTCCTCAAGTAACTGCCCCTAAGTTAGATATTGTACAAGTGGGACATCCAGCACTTCGTCAAACGGCAAAGGAATTATCAGTTGAGGAAATTCTAAGCCCAGAAATACAAGATCTTATTCAGGAAATGAAAATTACAATGCGTACCGCTCCGGGAGTCGGATTAGCAGCACCTCAAATCGGTAGGTTTATTCAACTCGCCGTCATTGAAGATATGGACATGTCACATCTATCTCCTGAAGAGCTTGTAAAACGTGATCGCACTCCAGTACCTTTCCACGTCATCATCAATCCCCACATTCGATTAGATGATAGCGAAAAAGTAGATTTTTTTGAGGGTTGCTTAAGTCTGGATGGGTTTTGTGCGGTAGTACCAAGAGCGAAATCCGTTTTGGTAGAATGCTTAAATGAGCGTGCTGAACCTACCGTCATTAAAGCTAAAGGCTGGTATGCACGCATTTTACAGCATGAAATTGATCATTTAAATGCTACTTTGTTCATTGATCGAGCTCAATTGCAAACTTTTATGAGTGTTGAAAATTACTATGCTCGCTGGAAAGGTAAAAGTGTCGCAGAGATACAGGCAAGCTTAGTCGAGAATCCCTCCAATAAATGCTGCTTTTGAGGACTAGCTTAAATGAAGGAGCCTGAATGAAGATCTTACTCACTGGGTCTAACGGCTATGTAGGATCACGCCTATTGCAACTACTCGTAGATGGTGGACATGAGATCATATGTATGGTACGTGAGCGTGCGGCTCCATTTCAACCAAGCCTAAAAAATGCTCAAGTCACGGTTGTCATTGCGGATTTGCTAGATCCTGAGAGTTTGCAAAGGATCCCTAAAAGAATCGATATTGCTTATTATCTTGTCCACTCCATGGCAGATCGTAACCAAAATTTTGTCGAACAAGAACGCAAAACAATTACGAACTTTTTGATGCGCATGCAAGAACTCGATGTCGAGCAAGTGATCTATCTCGGGGGGCTTTGCAATGAAAAAACGTTGTCCCCTCACCTTGCATCACGCTATAGGACAGAACTTGCAATTAAAAATTCTGGAATTCCTTTCACAATTTTACGTGCCGGAATCATCATTGGCTCCGGAAGCGCATCCTTTGAAATTGTTCGTGACCTAGCAGAAAAGTTACCGATCATGGTGGCTCCAAAATGGATAGATAACCCTTGTCAACCTATTGCTATTCAAGATGTCCTATTTTACCTAGTAAATGTCATGAAAAAAACAGAATGCCTGAATCAATGCTTCGATATTGGAGGCCCTGACGTCCTTAGCTATAAGGAAATGCTTCTTGGATATGCAAAAGCACGTAACCTAAAAAGACACATTTTTACAGTGCCAGTGCTCACTCCCAAGCTTTCTTCATACTGGCTCTATTTTGTGACTTCGGTTAACTTTAGATTAGCTTCTGCTCTAGTTGACAGCGTCAAAAATAAAGCAATTTGCCTAGATCACCGTGTTACAACGATCTTACCTCACACGTGCCTCAACTACCCAGCAAGTATAGCAAAAGCTTTCGATCTAATTGAACAATCCCCTCTTATTCCCAGCTGGAAAGATAGTCTTATTTCTCAAAAACAAACAACTATATTGGCAAATGCTTCACAAATCCCACAATTTGGATGCGTTTACGATAAACGTGTCTTGCATTCTAAACTCCCTTTCGAACAAGTTGTGAGCAATGTATGGTCAATCGGTGGACAAAATGGTTGGTATGGGATGAATTGGGCTTGGCGCACACGAGGTTTTTTTGACAAACTTGTCGGAGGCATAGGCTTGCAGCGAGGTCGAACGCATCCGACAGACCTTACAACAGGTTCTACACTGGACTTCTGGCGGGTAGTCATTGCTGATAAAGAAAAAGGGCATCTGCTCCTTTATGCCGAAATGAAGCTGCCAGGAGAAGCTTGGTTGGAATTCCAAATTTTTCGCCAACCAGAGGGCTGCGACTTGAAACAAACTGCTTCTTTTCGCCCAAAGGGTTTGCTTGGAAGGCTTTATTGGTATGCCATGATGCCTATGCATTATTTTATTTTTCATAAAATGGCGAAAGTCATTTGTTCTAAACACTCTAATAATTAGGCACTAACTAGTACATGGACAAGCGACTAACGATAATTGCAACCGAACAAAAAATCGAAAATAACCAACCTCCGGTCATCGCTAAAGCGAATAAACGACAGGCTCAACAAGCAAAGTTTGATAGGCTCTGGCTTGAAAACCCCAAGCAATTCGATCCTGAGCGAAATTGTATGGAGGAAGAGCGGTTAAAGCGTACCCTGGAACTTATTTTACGTTACACTTTTATTGAGGGCAAACAAATTGTCGACCTAGGATGCGGTCATGGAATTTTTTCGAGGAAATTAGCTGCCGAAGGTGCTTTAGTTGATGCAGTAGACATTTCAGCGAATGCACTGAAGCCTTTGAAAGAAGACAGTCTAAAAAACATTCGACCTATACAAGATCTGATCCCCCAAACTTTACTTGAGGATGACTCTTACGATCTGGTCGTCTCCACCGATGCCATTGCCTATCTTCCCGAGCAAGAAAGGCGACTTTATTTCGCTGAACTCTCTAGACTAGTTAAATCAGATGGTTTTGTCATCTGTTCAACAGGAATTGATATCGACACAGTTGGAGGATTTGAAGCATTTGAAGCGCTTGCTGAGACAGAATTTCAAATTTTGGAGTGGATCTTCAGTTACCATGCTTTTTTTATTCGAATCAAAAATCTTCTCAAAAGACCTGAACGTTTTGTAAAAGGCTATCAAGATAAAGCGTTTCGTATGAGAGAAGCCAGCTTGCACTCTTCCATGGGTTCTTCATGGTATCGATTCAATAGTTCGCTACTCATGGGCCCACTCTGGGCACTTGTTAACTTAATCACCCATCCCCTGCTTCAATTTTTAGATAAAAATCGGACGATTATGCTCTGGTTAGAAAAACTTTGTCGCGTGATTAACCAAGACGGAGGCCTCAGCCATGCGCTTTTTATTGGCATACGTCGACCGTTAAAGATTCAGGCTCAAGAAGAACCACCAGTTCCAATGCAGCAAAAGAGGCGCGTTTGGGAATAATTTCGCTTTGCCACTTGATTTTAATTAATTTATATTTTATAATAAATTAAAAAAAGCCAAGGTTAATATGAAAATTATATATTTTGATGAAGGTACTAGAGATTATGCTCTAGTTAAATTTGATGAATATCCTGAAGAAAAACAAATCAAAGGGATACTGAATAGTGATGGCATAAGTTATACGAAAAAGGGAAAATCTTATGCGCCTCTTTCAACAATTGACAGAATCTTATGCGCATTAGCGGCATGCGCCCTATCCATATTTATTTTGCCTTTAGCCTTCAGTTCCGGTCGAAAATTTGTTAAGCAGTTTGCAAAAGAAGCCTATCATGGCCAGGAAAAAACTGTCTATTACGTCCGACCAAAAATTGAAAACAATTCTCAGAAATTAAAAAATGAGAAACTAGATGAAATCAAAACTTCACCTCAAAATGTGACTATAAATAAAAAAGCTGAAAATATTATTTCTGAAAGGGAAGATTCTTCATTGTCTTCTTCCATTGAGGAAAAAACTATTGCTGTTGAACCCTTTGTCATTGAACCAACAGTGGTGATAAATAAAGAGGCCTCCAAAAAATTAACTTTGGAAGGTTCAGATTCTCAATCGAAAGCTATCGAAGAGAAAAGTTTCGACGCTCAAATCATTAATGAACCGCAAATCCAAAATGCTGAAGAGAACTTTGCTTTTCAAAAATTCTCCAGATACGTTGGTGGGAAAGAAAATTTTGAAAACCTTCCGTTGCTTGATTTTTCCAAACTTCCCCATAAGTTTAGAGGTGGTGGATATCCGGATATGGTCCCCCCGGAGAGCGTTACAGCCCCTATCATGAGAGGTATCAATGGATTCGAAGACTACGAATACTTAATTCTTAAATATGTAACTGACATATATGGAGTCGGTGGAGTCGGTATTTATGTCATTTTTTGTGCTAAAGATGGCAGTCAATCTGCTGGTACTGATAGTCACCTTGGGCAAGCTAAAAGTTTAGAAATGTGTTCGCAGAGGGCTATAGGATCAAATAACTATCCAATGGATAAAGTAAGGACGCTCATTAAAGAGGGAAAGCTTGTTAACGATAAGGGCGAAATTGTGGTAAGACTTGCAGATTAGCTTTACGAGCAATTCCTGTCATAGGGAATTGCTTCTAAAAAAAATTTCTCAATTGAAATTCTATAATCAATCCTATACAGCTCTTCAAGGAGGATCTGAAAAAAATGAATAGGAGTTGTAACTCTAATACCCCCCATGTTAAATGGACGATTTAAATCGCCCACACTCTGTAGTGATCTTTCTAATAGTCGTGTTTCCAGTGTCAAAATCCACAAGTCAAGATAGAGAGCCCCCTGTGTTTCAAAAAAATTACACGTTATTTTTCACTTTACAGTTTTCTAAAGCGCCTGATAAAACTGATTGCTAAGACTTCTTAAGCTATGCTATATTCTTTTTTAAAACTTACTTATTGGAATAACATGCAAAAAAAGAAATCACAAACAGGCTTTCATCAAGGATGGTCCACTACTGATGAACAAGAAATCGAAAGAAGAAGAAAGCGAGGTGAACAAGAGCCTTTTAGCTTAACTTTTCCTGAAAACCAAGAAACTCCATTCGGAACCTATCGCGTCCAATCAGCAACAAGTTCAGGTGGTGGCTACGATGTTGAACTACGTTCCTTGGACAGCCAGAACAACTCCTGTGGGTGCCCTGATTATAACATCAATCGTTTAGGTACGTGTAAACATATCGAAGCAGTCATTCATCATTTAAAACAAAAACATCATTTTAATTGGAAAGAGCTATTAAGTCAAAAACCTGCGTGGGCAGAAGTTTACCTTGATCTCACTTCTTCTGCTGAAATCAAACTGTGGAATCCTCTCCCGCTTCAAACCGACATAACCACAAAACAAACGCTTGACTCCATTTTTTCTTCTGAGGGGGACCTTCTTCAAGACGCATCTTTAGCAATTTCCTCATTAAAGAATGTTCTTCAAAATGCACCTGAAATGAGTCGACCAAAAATTAAAATCTCCAAATTTATAGATAGCTGGCTTTTTCAAAAGAAAAGGCAAATGGAAAAACAGCGCGTAAAAGAAGAATTTCTAGAAGAAGTAAAACAGGGTAAACAGACTCTCAATGTGCTCAACGTTCCTCTCTACCCCTACCAAGTTGAAGGAATGCTACATCTGGCCTTTAATGAACGTGCCCTGCTGGCCGATGAAATGGGGCTTGGCAAGACAATTCAAGCGATTGCAGCCTGTGTACTTTTACGCCGCCTTAAAGGCATCAAACGTGTGCTTGTAATCGTTCCAGCATCCCTCAAAACAGAATGGGAAGAGCAAATTCTAAAATTCACTTCCCTCCCGGTCAATCTAATTCAGGGCGCCCGGCACATGCGGTTGCAACAGTACAAATTGGAAGCCTTTTTTTACTTGATGAATTACGAGCAAGTTCGAAATGATTGGGAAGAGATCCAAGAGCTGCTTGCTCCCGATGTCATCATTTTAGATGAAGCTCAACGCATCAAAAATTGGCAAGCTAAAACATCGACAAAAATCAAAAAGCTTCAAAGCCCCTATGCCTTTGTGTTAACTGGCACTCCACTAGAAAATCGCATTGATGAGGTTTACTCTCTAATGCAAGTAATCGATCCTACACTATTTGGACCGCTCTTCCGTTTTAATCGCGAATTTTATGTCTTCGATGAAAGAGGTAAAACAATTGGCCTAAAAAATATTGATCAACTTCACGCAAGACTTAAAGGAGTATTACTCCGTAGGCGCAAGCATGACGTAGAAGATCAATTGCCTGACAGATTAATAAACTTCTATTTTGTGAAGATGGAAGCTGAACAGCAATTGCGTTACGATGAGTATAGCGATAAAGTAGCTAGATTGTTGGCGAGTGCCAAAAATCAACCTTTACGCAAAGAAGAATCGGAACTTTTACAGCTTTGGCTTGCCTGTATGAGGATGCTCTGCGATTCGCCCTACATCCTCGATCAAACTTGTAGGATTTGCCCTAAACTCACAGAACTTGAAGAGATTTTGGGTCAGCTATTAGCGGACAAGGAAAATAAGATCATTATCTTTTCCGAATGGACTAAAATGCTGGATTTAATCCAAGGTCTTCTCAAAAAACTCAATATCGATTATGCGCTACATACAGGGTCGGTCCCACAGGATAAGCGGCGTCGAGAGATCAATCGTTTCAAAGAAGATCCTAATTGTCGTCTCTTTCTCTCATCAGATTCGGGAGCCACTGGGCTAAACCTTCAAGTGGCCAATGTAGTTATTAATATGGATCTTCCTTGGAATCCGGCAAAATATGAACAACGCATCGCCAGGGCATGGCGCAAACATCAGAAGCGCACAGTGCAGATCATTAATTTGGTTTGTGAAGAAAGTATCGAACATCGCATGATCAGTTTACTTTCGTCCAAACAAGAGCTAGCCGATAGTGTTCTCGACGGCACTAGGGCCTTAGAAGAGATGGATTTACCTTCTGGCAAAGGAGCATTCCTCGAAAAACTAGAATCCTTGATGAAAATAACAATCGAGCATGCAAATTCCGCAGAGGATCAGCTGGAGGCATCAAAAGATGAGGAATCTGATTCTTTAGAAGAGATCGCTCCTACTTTTATAGAAAGCAATTTTTCGCCCCCTATCGAGGAAAAGCTTAAAGCCACTTTGCTCAATTTTTTCCCTGACAAAATGGTGCAAATTGATCTCTTTGAAAATGAAAATGGTAAAAAAACACTCCTTATTGTTTCAGACTCTTCTTCAGAGGAAATTGAGGCTGTTCTGCCAAGTGATAACAAAACCCTTTCATTAGAATTTTTGGACGCCAGGACTTTTGAAGCCATTCAAAAGTTAATCGATGCGGGCATTTTGCAAATGAATGACAAAAAAGTTGGGCTTTTTCAATCAAAATCCGCCTCAGATTCTGGTTTCGCTGAACAACAACGAAAATTGCAAAAAGCTCGGGCTCAATTTCAAGTGGCAGAACGCAAATTTCGCATGGCCAAGGTTTTGGCAAGCGGTGGATTTGCCCAGGAAGCTGAAACACCAGCCAAAGAAGCCTTAAATCTAGCCTGGGAATCTCTTTCTTTTGTTCCCCTTAACCCGAATGAAGATCTTAAACAACTCCATCTTGCCCTTAAGGAACTTGAAATTGAAGATGAGCCACAAGCATTGCGTTTAATCGTGGGCGTTCAAACTCTCTTAGGTGGAATTGCAGATTTGATGTAATTCATAAGTCCTTAAAAAAATGAATGGCTACGTCATACCTTCTTGAGATCTAGTTTAATTCTCAATAAGGTGTTAAAGTAAACTAATATTCATAGATTTTGCTGCAGATATCAGGTCTTTATCTAAAGTTGCCAGCGGAATTTGCTCGCGAAATGCTAATTCTAAGTATGCAGCATCGTAAATCGTTAATTTTGTTTTTTCTGCAAGTCGTAAAATTGTATGCATTGCTCGATGTGATGTGGATGGATCAACTGTAATTGAAAATACCGTTAAAGCATCCATAAAGCTTGCAGATTGAATAGAGGAAACTCTTTTTTTTCGCTCTGCGAGTAAAAGTACATTTGCAACCTCTAAAGGCCAAATCGTGGGTACAATCACCTTAACATCTACCATTTGCGACAATATGTTATCTGTAAAAATATTTCCTTCATCTTCAAAGCACCAAGCCATCGTGACCGAGCAGTCTAGAACGAAATCATAGGTGTTTTTACTAGCCAAAACTACCTCCTTCCTTCAGCACGCAGTTTCTTAATTGAGATTTCTTTGCCGAGCGTTATTCCTTTACGAAGTGCCTTAATTGTACGAATTGCCTCTTGAGCAGGGTTCATAGATTCTTCGCTAGAAAAGGGGATGAGTAAAGCAATTTTAATTCCATGCCTTGTGATTACACACTTCTCCCCCTGAGCTACGCTATTTAATATTTCTGAAAAATGTGTTTTAGCATCAAATGCTCCATACTGTTTCATATGACCCCCAAAAGGCTTAAAATTAAACTAGTCTATAAAATTATACTAGTCTATCCAAAGTTCTATGTCAACATCAAATTTCCTTCCCGGAAAGGAGATATGTCAACTCCGAGAAGTACTAGTACATTGTAAAGGTTTATTGATCTTTTATGGCCGATTATTTTTTTGGATATTATGTGTTCATCTTTAGTGACATACATGGTTGTAGGCGCGAAAGATGAACAGGTGAGAGACGGGGAGTGTAAAATGAACTGTGTAAACGTTTTTTAGAAACTGCTATAGTTTCTATAATTTTAACATTTATGGAGAAAAATGGAACCAACATTCGATTTCAATGAAGAGCTAAAGAAATGTAAGACCATTGAAGATCTTACAGGCCCCAATGGTCTAATTAAAAGATTAGGTGGGATGATCGAAAAGATGCTTGAAGCCGAGATGGATGAGCATCTAGGCTATGATAAACATAACTCTATAGGAATTGGCACTGGCAATTCTAGAAATGGAAAAACTTCTAAGACTGTCCTATCTTCTCAAGGCCCTTTGGATATAAAGGTACCAAGAGAT
>JACCRY010000157.1 GCA_013813265.1 Parachlamydiaceae bacterium | reverse complement strand
GTCAAGATCTGTATATTTGTTTTCACGGGATTTTGAGGTCATATTTGCTCCTTTGGTATCGATTACCAAAAGAGTTAACAAAATATGAAATTTTTTATCAAGTATTTCTAATTAAAAGCCCCTGAGCCTAATTCCCTCATTAAATGCGAAAGTTCAGATCAAGAAATCAAGCCTTCAATGACTAGCGTAATTCCAGAAAAATTCCCATTTAAAGAGGCTTTATCAAAATTAAATGAATATTTCCCAGATAAAACTTCAGAATACTATCAATTCAATCATGCTGCACTCCATTTTTTTTGCCATAATACTCTTTTTATTGTTCCTTCAACAGAAGAAACTAAAGCAGCTTTATTTAAACGATTTTATAGGATGAGATTGAAAGACAGATTATTTTTTGATGAGTATATTGAAGCTGGAAACTCTATCCAAGAGCTAATTTCAACTGGATTTCCCTATTCTCCTCAAAAAGTTTCTCTTAAAAAAGGTATACTCAAATTTCTAGGAGAAGAAAAAATTCAAGAAATCAATCAAGTGCTTAAGCTGCTTCCTTCTTTCACAGATGATCAAAATGGCACCTTATTATCTGTCTATATAAAATTCATAGAAACAGCAAACCGAGCTAAAGAAGCTAGTGAAAAAGCCATAGAGAAGGGGGAAGCGACAGCAGATGAAATCATTCTAGAATTAGCTAATTGCCGAAACAAACTGGATCTTCATGATAGTAAAAACGAAGAAATCATTGAGTTGTATTTTGAAATTTATCACAAATGTATAGAAAAATTTACTTTAAGTTCTGCATTGAAGCACTTAATTAACATAATTGGAAGCTCTCCAACAAAGAAAACTAGAGGGCAATTCAGTCTTGCTTCCGCAGAGCAAGAGTTCTTAAAAACATTTCAGAAAGTTCTCAAGCGGTATTCCTTGGCAATGGACTACGATCAAAAGTCTTTTCAAAAATGGGTACTTCAAGGAAAATTTCCATCAACAATACTAGATGAACAAAAACAACTAAATAATCATCTCGAAGTTCCTTTTCAGCATCTTATCAATCAATTGCCAAATGCAAATCAAGAAAATTCTGCTGTTATAACATATTTAAACAAAATTAATAATGTGCTTTTAACTTCGATACAACATCATCAGTTAGTTATGCAGATAGTTAATAATTTAACTTTAAATATTTCTGAATCAATTCGTCGTAAACTTATTATATCTTTGAAAACTCCTGAAATTTGTCAGTCCTTCACTAGTTTTTTTTCTTCCTTTCCCCCCTCTTTTCTTGCGACCGTAAAGGATATCTTATTTTTCTCGACGTTAACCCATAAGGATCCCATTAGGGATTTATTTACATCAGATGCCTGGAAAATTTCTTATGAAGTATTAGAAGAAATTGTAAAAAAAATAAAAAGCAAAAATTCGTATTTAGAATTAAGAGAAGAAGAAGTTAAAAACATCAATACCATATACCTTAAACACCAATGCATTACTAAATCAAAGACAGATTCCCGAATGCCCAAAACATTTAACAAAAAATTGAAAAAATTAAAAATAATTTCTTCTTTTTTTGAGTTCTATTCTAGGCTAGAAATATTTAAAATAACCATGAGGTTAAATATAGGGATCTTGAATCGAATTAAATTTCTCTCTCAAAATGATTTAGTCGTAGATAAAGTTGAGAGCAAAATGACAGATGAATGTAAAGATTTGATTTATAATCTTAAGAAATTTAGGCTAACGACTGCTTCGTTAGATGAAATAAATGCCATCCAAAATAAATGCCTCTATTCTCTTACTGAGGAGCAAGCAGAACTGTTAAATCCAATCCACATAATAGAAATGGATGAAATTATTGCGCATTACATGTTTTGTATTAATGTACCAAATCCATACTCTCAATATTACTTGGCACTAGCCGACGCTTTACATAACACATTTAAAGAAAGTTTCGAAGAAGTAGAGGTTATTGATTCTCAGATTTTTCCAACTCTAAGTCAATTAAAATTTGCTATAAAATTGATGCAAAATAATATGAAATTTTTACTAATCTCAACTTTAACTCTTAAAGAACGCATCGATGTGGCCGAACTTTTACAAATCATCATTCTCGGCCAAGAAAAAACAAAAACAATTTCCCCACTAACTTCTGAATTTTCGTTTACATGGAAAGAAGCTCAAAATTACACAACAATTGAAGAACTTGATCTCCTACCCAATACAGATATTCTACATTCTTTATTGGATATGGGTTCATTCAAAGGTGAAATTGAAAATTCGCGTAATCAATTACTGAAATGTTTTTTTAATGATTATAATCGGTCTGGAATTACAGAGATGGATATAATGAACAAGGGGATACTCAATTCATTGGGATTAAAAGAAGCTAAAGGTTTTTTTGATAGCCTACGTTCGGCTTATTTTGATTTTGTGAGCAGCGATATTGAAGCACTTAAAAAAGAGATCATATACAATCAAACTAATCATGAATTTGTTTCTGCATCTCTTACTAACGAACAATTCAAACAACTCCTTCTATCCTTCTGTTTAGATGGACAAAATCAAAAAGTCGAGGAAATTGTAACTGCAACGACATTTACACATGAAGAATATGAAATGCTTAAAACACTTTCTCCAGAAACTGAGAAGGAAATTATTAAATCTTTATTTAGAATCAAAATATTACAATGTCTCCTATTTTGGAATCAAGCGATTGCTCCTATGATGCTCAATCAGAAAATTCAGTTAGAATTAGATCAAATGAACGTAGCTTCTGTTTGCTGTAAAGTTAACGAACAAGGTCTTTACGGAAATGCTTTAGGTCGGAAATGGGTGGTTGACGGAAGCTTAAACTCTATGAGACATACCTTAATCTACCACTTAAAACAAGCAAGTGAAAATACGACAGAATGTACTTATTCACAGACCTTATCTTTGATAAATATGACTTCCTCTAATCCTAAAGAATCCAAAGTCACCTTAGCAAGTGTTGACACTCTCTACGTAGGACCCAGCGTCGATATTAAAACATTTGATAAGCTTGCTATTGCCTTAGGATAGTTTTTATTTTACCTTCAAGATCTGCGGGTGCCCCCTTATCTTGAAATGTTGGGAACAGTGCTTATGGTGTCGAGAGTTATTGATAGCTTTCGGGCATCTTCAAGTGCAAATGTGGCTGTTGAGTAAAAAAAGACACTCACAATTTGCCAGCGATAATTGCTGTTATAAACTCTTTCAAAGCTTATAAAGTTTCGTGATTTAGCACTGAAAGAGTGCGATATATTTGAAGCCCGCAGAGGGCAATCCTGGTAAATTCAATGCCGTCAACTTAGGGATTGTTAGGTACAGCAACCCTTTTTCAACGCAAAGAAGCGCAAAAGGCGCAAACTAGGTTCGGCTTAGAGGTGTAGAGGTTGACTTTTGGTTTAGCATTTTCTTGCAGATGCACCAAAATTTCCTTTAGCCCTTCCCTTAAGTCCTTTTATTCCTACAAGATGTAGATCTTAAACTAGGGGATATCCCCTGGTACTAGAGCATATCTCCCAAAACTTAACAATTGACAAAACTCACCAGTTGATTTATAGACACTCATATCTTTTTGAAAACTAGCATATCTTTTTGAAAACTAGAATTTAAAAATAGAATTGAAAAATAGAGTTGAAAAGATTTACTTTTTATTATTTATGTGGTATATTATTATTTATAATAATCTCGTGTAAAGAAAAGAATTAACCCAAGTTCACCAGCTTCCGTGAGGAAGTTTGCAGATTCTTGACTACATTTTAAATTTATACAATAGTTTTTTTAGACCTCAAAATTGAGGAAGAAAGTCCTAATG
>JACCRY010000019.1 GCA_013813265.1 Parachlamydiaceae bacterium | reverse complement strand
TGGTAATACCAATGTCTGAGAACGAATCGGCTAACCCTTTATTAGGAAATAAGCTAAAAATCATTGAACTGGCAGAAAGAATTCCAGACCCTCGCAGTGAAAAATTCAAGAAACATCCTCTAACTTCGCAGAAGAACTTATGGAGATAGATCTACATTTGAGACATGCTACTATATATTGATTTTTGAAATAGATGCTAAACTCTTTGCTCACGCAGTTAGAAGTCATTGGGAAGTCGAAAATAATTTACACTGGTCCTTAGACGTTATTTTCAGAGAAGATCACAATAAATATCGAAATCGCGTAGGGGCGCAAAATTTAAGCGCAGTGCGCAAAATGGGGCTGGAACTTCTTAAAAAAAGTGAATCTACTAAAAAATCTCTCAAAAGAAGAGATTTCAGGCTTTAACTTCAGCAAAGTTCCGTGAGATAATTTTAAAAGAGTTTTTGTAAAAAGCCTTGTCAGTTAAAGAAACACAGGATATGCAGGATCGCAAGCGGCATGATGATCAGGATGATGAAGCCTTTTCTACTTCTATGCTGAGCCCTTTTTCTTTTATTGCTATAATGAGTGTTGACTTTTATTTATAACTAACATATTATAATTACGCTGCAATAATTTAGTTTCAGTATTAATCTAGGTGTTTAAATGGTTGAAAATTTTAATTTTGTAAATTTTTATATTACTTTATTGGCGATGCAAGCGACTCTTTTTTTGAGTTATGCATTTGGTCCGGCAAGATTTTTTTTAAAAAAATCAGCCGGAGGAAAATCTTATCAAGGGAAGGTTGGTTACTATATATTTCTCTTTTTGCCACTTTTATCAGGACCGTTCCAAGAAATTGATTATGGAAGTTTTACGATTTGGGCACAAATCGCAATTTCGTTGTCGACAAGTTTACTTTTAATTATTGGGGAAAAACGGTCTGAGCAGTTGCCTTTGAAGCCATAATTAAAGAAGAGCAGTTAACAACCTTTGCCTGCAACTGGGCATTCAGTGGGGGGTGAGCAGGCCCAGCCTGCTCACCCCGTTGTCGCACCTTAGCCAACTCGACATCACAAAAGTCCACTTAAGGTTCGTTGACAAGCTATCGAAGGCCACCAGAGACGAAGAGTGTTTCACCTGTAATCCACGCAGAATCTTCAGAGGCTAAGAAGACTACAACAGGAGCTATATCTTGAGGTTGTCCCATACGTCCTAATGGAGTTTTTGCTACAGTTTGAGATTTAAAATCTCCTTCGAGCAATCCTCCAGAATGCACGCCTTCTGTTTCAACCAGGCCTGGATTAACTGAATTAACTCGAATTTTGCGTGGAGCTAATTCCTTGCTTAGAGACTTTGTGATTACATCTACAGCAGCTTTAGTGGCACTATAAACAGAAGATTCGGGCATTCCTAATACACTCGCTACCGAGCTAATATTTATAATACTGCCTCCCGAGGAACCAAAATGGTTCACAGCTTCTTGCGAAGTCAATATTAACCCCAGAACATTTAGATCAAACATTTTGTGAAAATGTTCAGTCGTTACTTTTTCTAATGGAGCAAATTCATAGACCCCTGCATTATTCACTAAAATGTCGAGTTTTCCATAATTTTGAATGGTTTCATGAATTAAGCGTTTAATGTCTGCCTGATGTGCAACATTTGCTTGGATGGCAATTGCCTTTCCTCCCTTATCCACAATCTCCTTCACAACACCATCAGCGCCTTCCTTGCTTGTTGAATAATTGACAACCACCGTAGCTCCTTCTAAAGCTAAATGTTTGGCAATAGAAGCTCCAATTCCTTTTGAAGCGCCAGTAACAAGCGCGATTTTATTTTTTAATTTTTGCGACATATTTTCTCCTTAAGGGTTCATTCATAATGAAAGTGTGAGTATTTTTTTAAATCTCAAAAATGCTTGCCTAAATTTTCTGAAGGGGCAGTCACAGCAGTTTCGTTATTTCCTTTTACTTCAGGCAATTGGCAGATAATTTTGATGAAATTACGATTGTCCAGTTTATAACTTTTTGGCAGTTCAAAATGAGATTTTTTAAGTACCTTAATCCATTTTATTCTTTTAATTTCCACGCTATAATTTTTCCCTGAAGAAAAGTATTCACCTCTAAAAAAACCAGTATCATAGAAAGTTGTGTATTCCTCAGATCCATCTTCTGACTCATCTATGTCTTTGTCGTTTGGTTCCCTAGGATCTATTGGGTCGACAAATTTGTCTTCGCGATATTTGATGGTAACTGATTTTAACATTTCTTCTCGTGTGATTTTGCCTCGTAGTTCAAGGGTTCCTTCTTGAGTGTACCCAATTACATGGGGCTCTACCGTTAATCTTTTAGTGACAATTTTTTTTTCTTTCATATTAATATATTCATTCAATTCGACAACAATTTCTAGGTTTTTTTGATTTGAAATTGCGTAACAAATGGGGGCATCTATAAAAGCTCTGCTATTTGGGATATGTCTCTTTTCCCATCCACTACCATAGTTTATTAGATACTCCCGTCCGATGGGATTGAATTCCATATTAAAAAAGCCTAATCGAAAATCAATAGCATCGGCAGCAAAGATTGGTTTTACTAGTAGTAAAGATGTAAATATTATGAATATAGAAAATTTCATTTTTCCCCCATTTATTAGCGTGATATCCATGCATGGTACGTTCAGGTTGCTAATCGGACAGATGTGAGTCGAAAATTTTCGCAATCTCACCTTATCTATTTTACAAATACACCATTTAAAATTAAATTTTCACTTTTATTTTGGCCCTTCTGAATTTTATGCTGAGTTGCATAAAGTAAAAAAAGTAGTAAAAATAAATGATGTGCTTAAGAATGAAGTTATGTAATGACAAGACTATAAAAGAGTTTTTTTTTCTGCTAAGGCTTTAAATATCTATTTAATTAAATTAAAGGTTGTTTTAGTTTTAAGTTTACAGTAAGATGAATGCCAGTAAGTCAAAAAAATATGAAATTTAAATAAGAGGTATTTATTATGGATGCAGGTCAAATAATAAATGACGTTGACAGAACAGACTATGCTGATCAAATTAAAAATCCTATTGAAACGAAGCCTTGGAATGAAAAAAGCCTGATTGAAAAAGTGGGAATCCTATTCTTAGCTGTTCCTGTAGGGGCCTATTACACAGTAGAGTATCTTGTAAGAAGAATCCCTACAATTCTTGAGTGGTCCTATAACAATATTTTCAATCCCCTTTTTGAAAAAGTTCAACAAATTGCTTATTTTATTCTTAATGACATCCCAGAATGGATTTATAATACCATTCTTCTACCTATTGCAGAAGTAGCACTAGACTTGGCAGTATGGACGTACGAAAAAATACTTAGCCCCTTTTACGATGCAATTAAGACCTTTGTGAGAACAATTTTCGAGGAAATTCTTGTGCCTGTTGCCCGGGAAATCATTAGAGGTGCAGTATGGGTATATAATAATGTAATTTTGGAAGTGTATGAGGCTATTGCAATCATAGCTAGAGCTGTTTTCTCGGATCTACCAAGGTGGATTTGGAACCACATTCTAGAGCCGGCAGTTAATTTTATTCAAGATGTGGCAGAGTGGACGTATGCGAATGTGCTTAATCCGCTGTACAATGCTATTGCAAAAGTTGTCATAGCAATTTTTGTGGATCTGCCGACGTGGATTTTTAATAACGTTCTTGTACCTGTGACTAATTTAATTCATAATGTTGCTATATGGACATACGAAAAAATCCTTTCTCCTGTTTATGAAGCTACAGCGAATATTGCGCAAGCGGTATTTGATAACATTCTTGTCCCTGTTACTCGTGGAATCAGAGATGTGGTACAATGGATTTATGAAAAAGTTCTTAGTCCAGTGTATGATGCTGTTATGTACGTTGCGATGGTGATCTTCAGGGACATACCCCTCTGGATTTATAACAGAGCCATTGAGCCTATAGCTTTTGCCGTAAAAGCAGTTGCAGACTGGACTTACGAAAATATGCTTATGCCGGTATTTGAAACTGTTGCAGAAATTGCTAACGCTATAGGCTCAGTTGCCAACAAAATTTTTGTGGAAATGCCGTTAATGATTTATGATGACTATATTTTGCCTGCGCAAGCTTACTTAGCAGAAAGACGAAGAATGACTTACGAACAAGTTATAATTCCTCTTTACAATGACTTGAATGCCTTTTTTACAGAAACATTTCCTGCTCTGTTTCAACCTTCGCCTGTAGCCAATGATAATCTTTAGTACACTGACTCCTGCTGCTAGACGCAGCAGGCCACTTGGTAAGTAACTTATATATTAGTTAGTTCTATTCCGGACATCTCGTCTGTAGAGGCAGTTGTGGATGTACTTTCATCAAGTTTCTTTTGTAAAAAGTACAAAGGTACTCCTATTACTAAAGCTCCAAAACCATACATGACAAGGTACAGTTCAGCATGTGCAAGTAACCATAAAATACTTGCTATCGCAAACAATGGGATCAATCTTTTCCAAGGACTTGAAAAAGGTTTCATAAATCCTTTTTTTTCCATCGAAAAGAGGGCAAGGCACGTTGCAATATGCTGTGCAAAGCGCGAAATTACGCTAATAGTCACAAGTTCCATAAAGCTTCCTGAAAGAGCAATCGCGCACGCTAGTATACTTGAGATAATAATAGCACCATAGGGTGCACCAAATCGATTTTGCTGCACAAATTTTGAAAAAATCGTGTGATCTTCCGCTAGGGCTTGGCAACTCCGTGGAGTTATAAAAGAAGATACTACAATTACGCCACCAATCGAGATCAACATCCCGACAGAAACGAGTAGCATCCCCCATGCTCCAAATAAAATCTCAGCTACGGCTGCAATTGGGGAAGTAGAGTTGGCTAAATTATCTCCTAATATGCCAATGCAGATGAGTTGTACAATGAAGTAAAGGAAGGAGCAAAAAATAATTCCGGAAATCATTGCCAAGGGTATATTTTTTTTGGGATTTTCCATTTCAGCTGCTACGACTGTCAGAGCCTCAAATCCAGAAAATCCAAAAAAGATAATCAAAGCAGCAATTCCAAACGAACTTGTTGGGAAAGTTTCTTCAAAAACATGTAGGTGCTGAGGTTCAATAAAAAAAATACCACCCCCTACGAAAAAAATTAAAAGAGCAGCTTTTGTAATTGTGATCATGTTGTTAAATTTTTTTATCGCATTTGCTCCAAAAAGATTGACGATCCCTAAGCTTGCAATCAAACTAATAATTAAAATTTGCTTAAGCGGCGAAACCATAACTTGAGGAAACAATGAGCCAAGCGCAAGAATAAATCCAACTGTTAAAGATGCCCAAGCGATCATACCTACTACCCAACGCATGAGTCCCACTTCAAAACCGACAAATTCACCAAATGCCTCTTTAGCATAAAGATACACGCCGCCATTGCGGCTGAAGTGGCTAGCGCATTGAACATAGCACCATCCTAGCGACATGACGATCAATGCTACAACAAGATAAACAGCAAGCCCCCACTGTCCAGCAGTTGCAGCTACTTGTCCAGGAAGTAAAAATAATCCAGAGCCAACCATGCCGTTTAAGCATAAAAAAATCATGCTTAACAGACCAATTTTTTTGCCTGATTTTAAAGAGCTTTGCATGATGGAATCCTTAAATTTTTACGTGCTTCAGATACAAATGCACAAAAAAGTTTATGCATGTCAGGATGATTTTCAGTCAGCATCTCTGGATGCCATTGAACTCCTGCAACAAAAGAACCATCGATGTTCTCAATTCCTTCGATGATTCCATCTTTTGACCAAGCATTCACGAGAAATCCAGGTGCCAGATCTTTGATCGCCTGATGATGGAAACTGTTAGCTATAATGGTTTCTTTCTCAAAGACTTGAAATAACCATGAATTTTGTACAATATTCACGGGATGTGGATCACATTTTTTCGAGCTATGATTATGCTGTAATGAAGCCCCTTGAAAATCGTTTGAAATATCTTGATAAAGAGATCCGTTAAAAACAACGTTAATGAGCTGCATTCCTCGGCACACTCCAAAAAGAGGCATCTGCAACTGAAATGCATGTTTGATAACGGCGATTTCATAATCGTCCCTTTCTGCACACACTGTTTCTAATAAATGGGAAGGTTCTTCATTATAATGGTGTGGATGCACGTCTTGACCTCCAGAGATAAGAATTGCATCTACAGTTTCAATTTGTTGTCGCATTGCCTCACTATCTGGAATGATAGGTAAAAGTACTGGTATTCCTCCTGCCCGCAAAACGCTGGTGACATAGTCACGGTTTACATAAATACGTTCCATTCCAGAAAAAACACCGGTTTCAACAATCAGAAGATTTGTAAGAATGCCGATTAAAGGCTTATGCTTTAAGGTTCTCACTTTAGTAGTTTTCATGCCTGGAAATCCTTAAATGTAATCAATAAATTGTTATGTTACAAGCATTATATAACAAAATTGATAATAGGTCAACGATAGAAGTTAAAAATTTAAATTAGCGAAAAACAAATATTTTGGTTAGGAAAGAATTGAATCAACAACAAAGGTTGTCGATCGGGGGGACTTTGGCGAATATCTGAAAGGTAGAATAGGTCATGCTCACAATATGGTTAAAGTGTAGATACATATATTCTTTTCTTAACTTAACAGATGAATGAATTTTCGGCAAGCAACTAGCAGATATTATTTTAAGTTGTATCGAAGCAAATATATTTTTATCCATCATTACAAATTAACATCCTTCAGATTTTTCAGTTCTTCATTTAATTTTTTAAATGCTCGCTCTGAAAAATAAGGGAAAAAAAGATCGAAAGTTTGTGGGCATGCCCCCTTTTTGAGGGGCTTAAGGATGGATCGATTGCCAAAAACAGTAATTTTTTGTTCAGTTGGTCTTTTTAATTTGAGTTCAATGCCATAGTTCTGTAAGCCTTTTCGAAAGGTAATGAAGCCAATTAATGAAGTTGGTAATGAAAGAATATGCTTTCCTTTAGAGTGAAATTGGAAGGTTTCTTCATCTGTTATACAGATTAAATTAGGTTTTTTTTCAAGCATACATAATCGTCGATAAGGAATCATTCCCCACGCCATTGATCCAAAAGATGCAGCGAACAAAGGTAGCCCCCAAGAACCAAGAGTCTTAGGAGGGAGGAAAATTCCACCCCCGATTAATACGAGCACTCCTATTAGAGCAAAGAATGTGCCGTTGTACAGAATTCGGCTTTTGAGTTCAGGGTTGATGCTGGTTGTAAGTTTTAATATCATTTGTCTGTTTATGAACTCTGGTACTTTTTATGTCAAGTTCGCGCATCTATACATGAAATTCGAAGTGGCTGTTGTTTACCGCAGAGCTGCAGCGAAAGCAGAGGAAGCGCTGAGGAAAATTTAATGTAGGAACAGTAGACAGAGAGTGCTTTAAAGACTTTCGTAAGGAAAAACTTCTGCGCTTCCTCTGAGGGCTCTGCGGTAAGCATTTACGTTAATCTTTCCCAACTCCATCTATCAGTTCGATACGTTGATGCTTCAATATTAAATTTATGAAGAAGTTGTTTTGGTGTTGTTGTGCTAGTCGTTGGAACTTTTACTAATGAAAAGGGAAAAAAATTCTTCTTAATCTGTATTTTTCCATCACAAATTTCATCAGATTGTAAAACAAGAGCTAGCTATTTTATTGTTGATTAAGTAGTATCGTATTTAGAATTAAGAAACCCACCTTCAAAGGGACTGATATGGTAGCTTTCAATATATATAATATGCTCATGATTTTCTCGTTCATTGCGGGATATTCATTTATCACGATTGAACATTATACGAAAATCAATAAGGCTACTATTGCCCTTCTAATGGCTGTAGTATGTTGGACAATTCAATTTTCTAATACTGAATGGTTAGCTGAAGCTAATAATAATTTCCTCGCAGAACATCTTGCGGATATTAGCCAGACAGTTTTTTTTCTTATTGGAGCATTAACAGTTGTCGAGACTATCAACCAACATAAAGGGTTTAATGCGATTTCCAAATATGTCAATTTCTGCTCAAAGAAAAAAATGCTTTGGGTCATCACATTTATCACGTTCTTCCTATCTGGCATCCTTGACAATTTGACAACGACAGTGGTCATGATTTCTTTGTTAAGAAAGCTTGTCGATGAAGGGGAAGACCGCTGGCTTATTGGAGGCGCTATCGTAATAGCCGCTAACGCTGGTGGTGCATGGACTCCTATTGGCGACCTTACAACAACAATGCTTTGGATCGGTGGCCAAATTTCAACCTTGAACATTATGAAAGTTTTGATATTTCCAAGTCTTTTTTGTACGATTGTCTCAACTTTTTGTCTTTCACTTAGTCTTAAAGGCAATTTTGAACAGAAAAACCTATCTGATAATGTGGAAGGAAAAGAACCACTTGGCGCTTTTATATTAGGTTTAGGGGTTGCTTTGTTGGTTTTTGTCCCTATTTTTAAAGTTCTAACCGGCCTTCCTCCGTTTATGGGAATGTTGTTAGCACTGTCTATTCTGTGGCTTGTAACAGATCTTTATCACTACAAGCATGAAGGGCGGGAGCACCTTCGAATTCCGAATATTCTCACAAAAATAGACTTTTCAGGAGTTCTCTTTTTCTTAGGAATTTTACTTTGCATCGCATCACTCTATAGCGCAGGTTTATTGACTCAATTAGCTAATTGGCTTCAAACTTATATTGGCAATCTTCCTATCATTTCTGTCATTATAGGGTTTGCTTCTGCTGTTATAGATAACGTTCCTCTCGTGGCAGCCACGATTGGAATGTATAGCTTAGAGCAATTTCCTACAGATCATAACTTCTGGAACATGATTGCATATTGTGCAGGAATTGGTGGAAGTATCTTAATCATTGGATCTGCTGCAGGAATTGCCTTTATGGCTTTGGAAAAAGTTGATTTTTTATGGTATGTTAAACGTATCAGTCTGCCCGCCACCATTGGATATTTGGCAGGATTTTTTCTTTATCTTTTAGCAATATAACCATTTTTGAGTTCACAACATGATAAAATTATCTAGCAGTCATCCAGCAAGCGCATTATGGATTTATAGTTATTTAAACAATAAAGAGCGTGTACAGGTTGGCTTAGCACATCGAGATTTATATGGATTGCTGCAGCCATTTTTTAGCGCTTTCATATATTATACTAATTGCAAAAATGATTTAAAATCTTGTAAAAAATCTTCTTTAAAAGCACTAGAAGGATTATACCCCGGTATTTATGATGATACAGAGGCTTACGGCCGCCAGTTTAGTGCCACAAGGCGTTTTTCTGAAATGAAAGAAAAACTAAATTATGACATTAAAATTGCTGTTTTTTGGATGAATCACAATCAGTTTCAAATTACAAATGTATATAACCCTATGCTAATCTCCGATTTTCAAGATGTAAGTCGACAATTAAAAAACCAAGCGCAAGAAAAAATAGAAATTGATGACATTCTACTGAAATTAAGAGCTGGTACTGTAGAAGCGGCGATCCGTATTTCTGCAGCAGCCAAAATAAATCAAATTACAATGACTAGCTTCGAATTGCTTTGTCGCTATGCAAAAAACATAAATGAACCGAGCAAAAATAGGAATACGGCGTTGCATTGGGCTATAAAATCTAAGAATGAAAATTTTGCATGCATTTTATTAAAAAAAACGGAAGCAGATTGCAAAATTGAAAATTCTCATGGCGAGACGCCTTTACATTTTGCAGCGTTGCTAGATACAGATAATTTAGTAGGAACGCTTATGCGAAAAGGAGCTGAAATAAATGTTTATGATCGATTTGGGGATACCCCTCTTAATTGGGCCTTAAGGAATAAGAAAACAGCTTGCATAAAACTTCTTAATGCTAGCGGTTAAATTGCCGCACTGGTGCAAGGTTTTTTTGGATTCTGAGCAAGGGTTTCCTTTCTTAACAAATATATTCAAAACTTATAAAGCGATTAAAGTCTCTAATCGCTTCAAAATATAAGGTGGTTATATTGAAGGACCAACTTTTTAAAGAAAAAAAATGCTTATCCAAATCCAAGCAAGGGTAGTGTTAGCTACGATCTCAATTGGAAAAAAAAGGGGGCGCAGTTGCACTTCTTTTTTATGTAAAGCAGAATTACATCTTTAAACAGATATCGATTTTCCAGCAATAAAACCTGTAGTCCATGCATTTTGAAAATTAAAGCCGCCAGTAACACCATCAATATCCAAAACTTCGCCTGAGAAATAGAGATTTGGGATTTTCTTGCTTTGCATGGTTTTAAAATCTATTTCATCCAATGCGACTCCACCGCATGTGACAAATTCTTCTTTGTAGGTTGTTTTTCCTTCGATTTTAAACTCGCTGGCAGAAAGTTCTAAAATGAGTTTCTGTAACAGTGCTGAGGATAGATGTGACCATCGTAAGGTTGCTGAAGCTCCGGCTCTTTCAGCTAGCTTTTTCCATAGTTTACGCGGTATCTTGTCCGGTCCTTCGTTAACTAGTAATCTCGCGGGAGAACTAATTTTAAAACGTAGGAGCATCTCTTTGAGATCAGAAAGGGACATTTCGGGGAGCCAATTGACTTGTAAAGTGGCCTTATAAGCTTTTTCATGGAGAAGACGAGCCCCCCAAGCTGAAAGTTTTAATATTGCGGGGCCGCTGAAACCCCAATGTGTGATGAGGAGGGGTCCAGTCTGTTTTAAGGGTGTACCCTGAATTTTTGCTTCAACTTTTTCAACTGAAATTCCTGCAAGTTCGCTTAATGGAGAGTTAGGTACATTGAACGTGAATAAAGAAGGTACTGGTGGAATAATGGTATGGCCCAATCCTGCCAAAAGGTTCCAAATTTTAGTGTTGCTGCCACTCGCCATCAACAAGCGATCGCAATGAATTGATTCATCATTTCCAACAGTGAGTATGAAACCCGATTCTAGAGGCTTAATAGCAGTGAGAGATACTAGTGTTCGAATTTTGACATGTGACTCGTTAGCAGCCTCCATGAGGCATTGAGCAATTGTTTCCGAACTGTCTGTAGTGGGAAACATACGTCCATCAGCTTCGGTCTTTAAATCCACATCATGTTTATTGAACCATTCGATTGTATCTAGAGGTTGGAAACGTGAAAAAGGGCCAAGCAAGGCTTTTCCTCCGCGAGGATAATTTAAAACCAATTGTTTTGGTTCAAAGCAGGAGTGTGTTACATTGCAACGACCTCCACCGGAAATGCGCACTTTAGTTAAAAGTTGCTTAGACTTTTCAAAGAGAGTTACAGCGCTTTTAGGAGAATTTTGAGCTGCAATGATGCTCGCGAAAAATCCCGCCGCGCCTCCGCCAATGATGACTATAGAAGGATGGGTAGACATGATAGTTGTTCTTCTTTTGCTTTTTGTAATCTAGAGTGAGTGATCGGGCCTATGGCAGTAATTTTTTTATGCCAAGGGATCGTTTCAAAAGTTTCTAGGAAAGCGTCAACAGTGGATGGGCTTGTGAAAACAAGTTCATCTGCACTAGGAAGCTCTTTATGTAGGGTTGTTTTGCATGGGGTAGTCAATGTGTTGTAGAGAAACATTTGGCAAAATGGTATTTCATTTTCCTTTAGAAAATTTGGAATAATTTTACGAGATAATGCGGAACAAGGCCATAAGAAATGGGCTCCTGCCAGATTTAAAGGTTTCAGTAATTTAACAATTCCTTCAGAGCTCTCTTCTGTTGCGCATTTATACACTACTGCTCCACGCTGAATAACAGCTTCCTCTGTACCCTTCCCAACTACGATAATATTTTTATTTACAAGCTCTTCTCGAGCAAGGCCAAAATGGGAGAGGGCAGTAAAAAAGAGCCGTACAGCGACTTTACTGGTCAATAAGATATGAGTATACTTATAAAATTGAGAAAAGGATGTGACAATTGTAGGGTCATCTAAAGAACGATTGTTAATTTCTATAATGGGAGAATGGAAGATTTCAGCGTCTTGATTTTCCTCTAACCATCTTTTTGAAATTTCTAGCCCTAGATAAAGGATTTTTCTCATGGGTCAACTGGATCATTATTGAATTTTGAAAGCTTGATATGCGCAGTGAATTTAACATTGGCAACTGCACATAAGTTTAATTAAACTCTGAATTTTAATCTAGCTATTGCTACAGGTAGGTGCCTTCTCAGATTTGAGTCACGTGCTTCTGTCGCCGACTACCGCGGCTCTGCCGATTGTTTCTCTAAACCCCGCGTTCCGCTTTCGCTACACACGAGACGATTGCAAAAGTCTTTTGAGTTCAATTTAGCAATTCTTTGCAAAAAAATTACAAAAAAAT
>JACCRY010000127.1 GCA_013813265.1 Parachlamydiaceae bacterium | reverse complement strand
GTAGATGGATAACAACGTTCCTTTGGCTCCGGTTAACTTCTTTCAGCTAAGTGTCGACTGTCATCGACTTCCTTCTGCAGGGCAAGGGAATTTTGCACTTTCCTTAAAAAATTATACTAAATATCTTCTCCCTGATTTATCAGGGCTTACCGGTGAAGATTCATTTGCACAAGTGGCTTTGGGATGGAGCATTGAAGGGATAGAACTTTTTGCGTACATCGAAGAATCCTATATTCGGACCTCGTACCCAAATTATGATAAAGGGGATAGCTTAGAACTTTGTATCGACACCCGAGATGTTAAAACTTCAGGCTATAATACTCGCTTTTGCCACCACTTTTATTTCTTGCCTGAGACGATCGAAGGCTTTCGAGGTGGAGAAATTACGAAATTTAGAACTGAAGATTCTCATGAGCTGTGCAATCCGGTGGATTTGCAGGTTCAAAGCATGTTTAAAAAAGACTATTACATTATGCAGTGTGCAATACCGGCACATTGCCTTCATGGTTATGATCCCGAACAGTTTGATCGGTTGGGAATGACATATCGCATTACACGTGCCGGCAGTCCTTCGCAACAGTTTTCTGTTGTAGCTGAGGAATATAAATTTCAAGAACAGCCCTCTCTTTGGAGCAGCGTAAAATTAATTAAATGAAAACAATTCTATATGACCGTCATAAAGCTCTTGGAGCTCAATTCGTAGATTTCGGTGGGTGGGAAATGCCCCTACAGTACACCGGAATCCTTCAAGAGCACGCTGCGGTTAGAACAAAAGTTGGTTTGTTCGATGTCTCCCATATGGGAAGAATTTCGATCGAAGGGGATGATGCAGAACTCTTTCTCGATTATCTTTCCGCAAACAAGATTAGCGGAAAGAAAGAAGGTTCAGCTACATACACGGTACTTTGTACATCTACAGGCGGATCTGTCGATGACACGATCATCTATTGTATCGATAAAAATCACTATTTTATGATTGCGAATGCCTCTAATCGGCAAAAGGATCTAGCGCATCTTCAAAGTCATGCCAAAGAATTTAAAGTCTCAATTTATCCTTCCTATGAGAATGAAGGCATCTTAGCAATACAGGGCCCAGCTTCAAGGGATTTAATTTATAAAATCTTTCCCGAAGGTCGCGAGTTAAAAAAACCGATGCACTTCTTGAAAGTTCTTTATAAAAATCATGAGCTTTTTCTTTCAGCAACAGGTTATACAGGAGAAAGCGGTTTTGAGCTGTATGCTTCTAATGAAATTATTCCCGAACTTTGGGACTTGCTATTGAAGGAAGGTAGCACTAATGGTATTGTTCCGGTTGGATTGGGCGCACGTAACACGTTGCGTTTAGAGATGGGATATGCCCTTTATGGGCATGAGATCAGCGATACGATAGCACCAACGGAAAGTGTCGCTAGATGGAGTGTAAAGCTTGACAAACAGAACTTTTTAGGTAAAGAAGCCCTTGTAACTTTAGAAAATGCGTATGAAAAACGTTTTGCCTACGGAATTGTTTTACTTGAACCAGGAGTTGCGCGCGATAACTATTTGTTGTATCAAAAAGGGATAGAAATTGGCATCGTGTCATCTGGAAGTTTTTCTCCAACCCTTACCTGCTCCATAGCTCTTGCTGTAAGCCATGTTCCTCTGGAGTTGGAGGAAAAGGTGGAAATTAAAATTAGAGAACATTTTTGTGCGGCGAAAATAGTTCATATCCCATTTTTAACTAACTCATCTTTAAAAGGAGAGACATGAAATTTAGTGAATCACACGAGTGGATCGAAGTTAACGGAAATTTAGGAACGGTAGGAATCTCACAGCATGCTCAAGGAGAGCTTGGAGAAATCGTTTATGTAGAGCTTCCTGAGGTAGGGAAAACTGTTAAAGCTGGAAAAGAAGCTGCAGTTTTAGAATCTACTAAAGCCGCTGCCGATGTTTACTCTCCTGTCTCCGGAGTCATTGAAAGCGTCAATGAAAATTTGGCTTCAGAACCAAATCTTGTTAATCGTTCTCCTGAAGAAGAAGGTTGGATTTTTACCATTAGGTTGAGTAATGCTGCTGAACTGGAGGCAATGATGACTCAGGATGCCTATCTTGCCAAATTGTCCTAGTACACTGCCTAATTAGGGTTATGCATGGATTTTGTTTCAAATCAAAAGCCTCAAATTGAAGCGATGTTGCAAGAGATCGGAATTGGATCTGTTGAAGAACTTTTTGCGGTTATCCCAAAAAGCCTGAAAATTTCACAGCCGACTGTGCAAGATGGATTGTCGGAATTTGAAGGGCTACAATTGATGGATGCTCTTTCCAAAAAAAATAGTTATCAGCATTTTGAAAATTACCTTGGAGCCGGAGCTTATGAGCATCATATTCCTGCTCTTGTGGATGCAATCTGCAGCCGTTCCGAATTTCTTACTTCTTATACTCCCTATCAAGCTGAAATCTCACAAGGAATGCTGCAAGCTATTTTTGAATATCAAGCTGCTATTTGCGCCTTAACCGGAATGGATTTCTCCAATGCGTCGCTCTATGATGGAGCTTCTGCTTGTGCAGAGGCCCTTTTAATGGCGATGCGATTAAAGAAAGACCGAAGTGAAATATTGATCTCCTCAGCTTTACACCCCAATTACCGTCAAGTTGTCGAACAATATTTGAGTTGCCATTCTGTAACAATTATAGAGCTACCCCAAACGAATGACTGGCGAATAGACCTTGAAGCTTTGGATGATCTTATAAGCACAAACACCATCGCTGTACTGGTGCAGTCTCCTAGTTTTTACGGACTGATCGAAGATGTATGTGCGATTTCAAATAAAGTTAAAGAAAAGGGCAGCCTTCTGGTCCTTTCTGCAAATCCTTTGAGCTTTGGAATCTATGCATCAGCCGGTGAACTAGGCGTTGACATTGCTGTAGGAGATTGTCAACCTTTTGGGCTGCCATTAGAGTTTGGTGGACCTTATGTTGGTTATTTGGCATGTAAACGAGAATTAACCCGTCAAATGCCTGGACGTTTTGTTGGGGAAACGCTGGACACTGAAGGGAGGCGTGGTTTTGTTTTGACACTTCAAGCTAGAGAACAGCACATTCGTCGTGAGAAAGCGACTTCAAATATCTGCACAAATCAGGCGTTGGCAGCCTTAGCCAGTTTAATTGCCATGATGTGGTATGGAAAAAAGGGTATTCCAAAGCTAGCCCAGACAAATTTTGCTCGCAGTAACTATCTTTTAGAGAATCTTAAGCTGATTCCTGGAACTAAATCGCTTAGTAAAAGTCCGCATTTCAACGAATTTACTTTCTCTTTTGGAGTTCCTTACAAACAAGTGCAAGACCATTTTCGATCACACAAAATTGAACCAGGATTGCATTTGGGAGCTTATAATCCGAAGCTTACCGATTATTTCCTTGTCGCAGTGACGGAAACAAAATCAAAACAACAGCTTGATCGTTATGTGCAGGTTGCAGAAGGCTTGGGGAGACCATTATGACTCAAACTCTTTTTGAAAAATCCCAGGATGAACAACATGCATATAGCCTTCCAAAGGATTGGGAGGAACTTGCTAGTTATATTCTTGACCCCAAACTCAGTCGCAAAAATACATTACCTCTTCCCGAAATTTCAGAAATCGATTTGACGCGCCACTTTACGCAACTTTCCAAACGTAACATAGGCATCGATACGAACTTCTATCCTCTTGGCAGCTGCACGATGAAGTTGAATCCACGCGTCAACGAGCTGTGTGCAAAGTTGCCCGGATTTACAAAACTGCATCCCTTAGCTCCAGATAGTACAGTTCAAGGAGCGCTTGAAGTTGTTTTTGACCTTATCCATTTGCTTTGTAAAGTGACCGGGATGAGTGCTGGAACTCTTTTGCCTAATGCGGGTTCTCAGGGTGAATTTACAGGCATTCAAATGATCGCAGCCTACCATCGGCATAGAGGAGATCATTTACGAACAGAGCTGCTTATTCCGGATAGTGCACACGGAACAAATCCTGCAACGGCTGCTATGGCAGGCTTTTCGGCAGTTACTATACGTTCTAAGGAAAATGGTGATATCGATCTTGATGCTTTGAAGCAAGCCGCTTCATCAAAAACGATGGGTCTAATGCTGACAAATCCTAACACTTTAGGACTTTTTAGCCCGCAAATTTTAGAGATTGCCGCTATCATTCATGGGTGTGGAGGGTTGCTCTATTATGATGGAGCTAATTTAAATCCGTTGTTGAATATCGTACGACCTGGAGAAATGGGATTTGATGTGATGCACATCAATCTCCATAAGACCTTTTCGACGCCACATGGAGGGGGGGGGCCTGGATCTGGTCCAGTCCTTTGCAACCAAAAACTTGAGCCTTTTCTTCCTGTTCCACAGGTTATTAAATCGGATGAAAACTACCATGTTGTTTGGGAAAAGGAGAACAGTATCGGGTCGATGGCTTCCTTTCACGGAAATTTTGGTATATACTTGCGAGCGTATCTCTATATTTTATTGCACGGAGATTTTGGCCTGAGGCGTATTGCCGAGAATGCAGTTTTAAATGCAAATTACTTGAAAAAAAAATTAAGCCGCTTGTTTAAGGTTCCTTATTCACAACATTGCATGCATGAATTCGTTGTGCAAGCGGACACATTTTTGGACAAGGGGATCAAAGCTTTAGATATTGCTAAAAGACTTCTTGATTTCGGTTTTCACGCGCCAACAATTTATTTTCCCTTGATTGTCAAAGAATGTATGCTTATTGAGCCCACGGAAAGCGAGTCTAAGGAGACACTAGATCGATTTGTAAAGGCTATGGAGGAAATTGTAAAGGAAATTGAGTTAACCCCTGAGCTTGTTAAGACGGCGCCGCATACACTATCAGTGTCTCGTTTAGATGAGGTACGTGCCGCGAAGAAAGCTTTAGACTAGGGTGTCTAACCTCATGAAAAGCGTGGCATCACCCTAACTAACCGAAAGAAACCCTCTGTAGATCTTCAGTAAAGTGCATATATAACAAGAAGTTTGTTAAAGTGACGCCACGCTTTTCATGAGGTTAGACACCCACATCTCGGCATCGGAATGTCCAGTTACGGGTCGTTGATGCAAGCATGTCTCCAATTGACCAGTTCCAAAAAAAGGTGTTTACAGTCAGACCATTTTAAAATCCATAATAATCGCTGTATCTTACATCATCATCTGAGTAACTTGTTTTTTTTGTATAGTTATTGCTTTTACTATATGAATTTTTGTTTTCTCTATTCGCAGTGAAGTTTCTGGGCTGATTACGATAGTACTCGTTCCAATGACGATCATTAAAATCATTTTCTTGATTATTTGTGTCATTTGTGTAACTACCTTGAGCTATAACGTGTCCGAATTGGTCTCGATGGTAATTGTTCGAGTTGCGACTACTGTAGTTTCGATCTTGGTTATCAGATCCCGATCTCTGATTTGGATTTCCTTGACCATCTGTATTTCTTTCTTGTCGATAAAAATCACTTCCGACATTATTTTGTTGTGAACGGGTTCGTAAATTATTATGTTCTTGAATGTTTTGTCCGCCTGAGCTTTCCTCTTCTTCTCGATCATTATCATAACGAGAGGCGCTAAGCATTCCAGAGATGCACAAAATTCCTAGAAATAAAAACCATTTTGTTTTCATAGCTAATTCCTTTTGTTTGACTTTTTTTTAAATAATTTCTTTACAAAGTGGCACAAAAAAATAACCAAGATAAAGTTCCTTAAGTAAGGAGTAAGCTTTATTTATATAAATGTAAAGTTATTTCTTTTGGCAAAGAGGAATCAAAAGATAAAGCCACTTTTTAATTGTGTAAATTGCTCTTTAGAGCTGCCTCAGTCTCGCATAAGGTTATGAGGTACAGCCAGAAATTGGAATAATTATAGGTGTAAAACGGATTGGTAAGATTTCATCCTTTGGTAATTTTGTTAGCTAATTGGACAAAGAAAGAAATCTTACCATTGAAAAATTGAAAAATTATTATTTTCTTAAATGCCCCCCTTCAACACCGGGTAAACCTAAATTGTCCCCTCTGTCATAGATGCTAGGACTGCTGTAATTAGGGCTATAATAATATTCATTATTAGGTCCATAGCTATGGGAAGGAGAGAAAGGATGTTCATAAGGATGTTTATAGTAGCTTCCACTTCGGTAATATCCTCCACTAGCATTGTATATGACATCGTCATCTGAATAACGTACATTTCCTTGATAATTCACATTCCTACTGGCAAAATTGGGGGTTTGAGGGTAAGGGCTTGCAACATTTCTGGACGGATATTGATCATATTCGTTCCAATTTCGATCTTCGAAATTTCTTGCCTGAGTATTGACATGGTAATTTCTTTGAATATTTTGTCTGCCTGAGTTGTTTATGTAGGAAGAGTCGTCATAATAAGGAGAGGCACTCAGCGTTCCGAGAATGCATAAAATTCCTAGAGGCAAAAGCCATTTTGTTTTCATTGCAAATTCCCTTGTTCCTTTTTATTTTAATATTTTCCAGCTGATGCTAAAAGGGAAAAGGGTTCCCTCAGATCAATATGTAAATTTTATTTTAATTGATGTAAAGTTTTTTCTTTTTAGGGGAGTGGATATTAGTGGATTCAGATCTTTCAATCCTCGATTTGTAACTTGAATCAAATTATAGGCGTGGTTTAAATTAGGGTTACACTTTCTGTGCCTTTTCTGTGTTTCTCTGTGGCTCTGTGTTTCATTTTTTTAAACACAGAGGCACAGAGAACACGGAGAGAGGAAGAAAAGAACACCGTTGCCTATTTTTTTACATTGTTTTTTAACCATGCTAAATTATATTTACTGAATAAAACATCCTGTATAGTTACTGTTATTGTCTGAATTAGTTTCAGCGTTTATGGTGTTTTGATGGTCGGTATAACGCGTTTCTATAAGCATCGCGAGTTCTTTCTGTTCTTTTTCTAAAAAATTATTTAATAATGTGTTTTTGTCTTTCAACGAAATTTCAGAAAAGTCTATTTTTCCAATTAATTTAATTAAAATTTGGCCTTCTGAGTTGTGTGTTAAAGCATAATATAACCATTCATGTACGTCGCTTGAAGTCACATCGTCAATATAAAGGTCTAAAGTAAATATGTGGGGGTATTTTAATATAAGCTCAGATTTTTTTATATCGCATTTATTGAGACATTCAGTAATTAGTTCTATTGAGTCGAACGAATAAAAATCAACTATTGCTCCAAACGTTTCTTTTTCAATCTTGTCACAAGAAATAATAAAAAATTTGATTAGATCGTAGAACTCAGTCTCTCTATGCTCTAGTATGTTACGTATCTTTTTATTTTTATCTTCATCAGAAACTTTACTGAGAAAGTTAACAATTAAATCCTCGTCAAGTCTAATTAAAGTGGCATCATTCATTTCCTCGCATTTACACACGCATTTTTCAATTAATTCTTTGCTTAGCTTGTGATTTAATACTTCTTGTAGTGTATAACTTGTAATTTTATCACATTTGTTGATAAGTAATTCTGCAAATTCTATTCTTCTTGGATTTTCTAGCGTTAATAAATGTCGAATTGCTCCATTTAACCCATAATTATAATTATACTTATCTGCTAGGTGATTTAAAACATTGTACTTTTCAATACTCTGAATTATTATTTTATCCCCTAATCTAGAGTTTAAAATCGAAATGAAAGTTTTGCTGTATAAAATGTCGCAATTAGAAATAAATGCTTTTATAATTGACTCGAAATTCGGATTGTTTTTCTCAATTAAAAGGCAAATTAAATTATTTATCACATCTCTACTAATGTTTTTGTAATTCCACGACGTGTATGTAGAGTTGGATATTAATATTTTTATGACTTTATATATTTTATCTTGGTTATTTTCTTTTCTAAAAATGTCACTAAAGACACGAAATACAACTTCTTTATTATCTGTGATAAAATTTTGATATGCCATATTTTTTTCTAGAGAATGCATATTGAAATCATAAGATAGAATGATCAATTTTACAATTATTAATTCCAATTGAGGTCTGATAGAAATTAATTTTCTTGCGGCACTAAAGTCTTGATTTTTGACAATGCATCCCATCAGATCATCTAACATTTCATGATCACACTTAGAGGAGGCATAGTAATTGGGATTGACAAAATTAAGTATTTGATTTTTATAGAAAGTAATTGCACGTTCCAATTGATCCGATTCGCACAGTCTTGATATAATTTTTTGGCCCGCAATCTCTCTTTCACTATTTATGTGATTTTCACAAATTTCAATTGCCTTTTCGAGAAAACCTTGAGAAAACACTTCATTAAAATATTCCTCCCAATGAATATCATTTCCCAATAAATAATTTTGAAGAAAAATTGCTGACTTTTCTATATCTGGAAATGTACTAAGTCCTATCCTACTTAATTGAATTTGAGCTTTATAACCTCGAATCAGTTGTTCATCATTTGTATTTTCATTAATTTCTTTGTTTGTTAAACCTTTAGTGTTGACAAAGCTGTTTGTAATGTTCATTTGGAGTTTTTTTATTAAAATCTCTTTATTTAAGTTTTGATCATTTTTTCTACTTGTATCCCCAAAAAATTTTATAAAGGCTGCTGTAAGAACTTCAGATGTTTCAATACAAATTTTCCAGTTTTTTGACACCCAGCAAAATCTGGTGCAATTTTGAAAATCGACAAATTGGAATATTTTCTTCCAAACATCATTAGTTAGCACTGTTACAGGATCGACAGATAGTTCATTTGACAAGTTGATAATTAAATTGACTGGATTTTGACAGTACTGATGTACAATCGGCCCGAAAGAGGATAGTTCCATAAATTCCTTGATTTTTAATTTTAATTGATGGTGATTTCCATTTATTATTACCCACTGAGATTTATTAGTCAATTAAGAAATAACTTTGCTCGGTATGGATTCATAGTTTTATATTATGGAATATAAAACCAATTTTTTGTATTTTTGTGAAAGTGATAACCCATTTGTCTAACCTGACACTAATGCATACGTTAAGAACGTTTTGAAAAAGAAGTCATGACTAACGCGCAGAAAAATCGCGAAAGCGATGGCTGCATATAACCATTGGCGTGAGCCTGATGTCATTGAATTAAGTAATTTCGTGCCTGTCCCGTGCCCGACAACATGGCTCGGGCACAGGCGCGCACACGTGCACGAAACGCCTTAATTCAATGACATCAGGCTCACGCTAATGGCAGTCCGCCTTTACAGGAATGCTTAAGTTGAATTTCTGTCAGCTTCGTAAGGCAGCACATTTTATGTCCAACATCGCTTAGATTGATTTTTTTTGCAGAAGGTGTGGTACAATAGATTTTGATTTATCAGTGATGACCATGGTGTGTGTTATCGCCAGGAGTGTTCGTAAAAGCAACAGCGATGAGCGCAATAAAGGCGGCGCCAACAACAACTGATGTCACGATTTGTGTTGTCGTGAAAGAACTTTCGTAGGCCGTCCCTGGATAAGGCTCGTAATAACTAGGTGTTTCTGAAAAGTATCCAATCGTGGAGTGGGCAGGATCACAATCAGATGGGTAATCAATGGCATGAAGTTGGAGAGATAAAACAGCTCCACACAGAAGTAATCTTTTAATCATAACGCTCTCTTTTGGCGAAGCTATTTCGCAACGACCCGTACATTCATTGCTTTTTAGCATGTTTTCATTTACCTGACAATCTCTTTTTCGTAAAGTCTCGGTTAACGGTCTAAAATTAAAATAGCATCGGAAACTGCTTGGACAAATTTTCCATTTTCCCAAATCTTTCCGTATGATTCGTTCATAACGGAGCCTTCTACAAACAGGGTCGAAGAACTTCCTCCATCCAAATTTAAAGCGTCAACGCATCCAAGTTCGAGCATTAACTTTGATAGTGCTCTAATCGACATGCCTCCCAAAAGTCCAAATAATCGTCCATCCACAACGACAAATACCCATTCCCCACTTTTTTTTATACCTACAGCTGTTCTAGAATGCGTTTTCGTAAGAAATGTCTCCAAGGTTTCTTCAGTGCTGTAATCCTGAACTAAAGCTTCATTACGTACTAAAACTGGAACACCTCCCACAATATGTTCCAGCATCTTCCACTCATCTGAAGATGTTGAAGCAGAAATAACTGCTATTTCCTCTCCCTCTGGACAATCGAGAAGCGAATGATTAGTCAAAACTTGATCAATGATGACTTTTTGACCGTCATGTGACCAGCCGATTGCTCCTCTTGGTTTGGTTGGGGTTCCGTACCAAAAGGAATCAATTTTTAAAACGCCCGCAGGAGCTCCATTGGCTTTCCAAAATCCACCGTTTATAGCAGCTATAGCGCCATGCCGAATTGCAAGATTCCTTACAGTTTCCCTTTTAATTTTTTTTCCATTAGCTTTCACCGGAACAATAACGTGTTCTTTGGGATCGACAGTTAAAACATGAATAGATGTAAAATTTCCTCGTGAAAAACATTCGTAGGAATATCCATATAGTACCAAAGGAACTGAAGCAGTCCAAAGGTAAAAAATTGCGCTTAATAATAGGACTAAAAATTTCATTTTCTAATTCTCCATGGAGGATATGGTAGCCTTAACAGAAATTTTTGCGATATAATAATGTGAAGTTGCTTCAAATCCCGAATCTGTACCAACCAGTAACCAAAGTCGTCCGTTGTCATCAGTCATTGATTTAAAGCTTTGTGGTGAATACATCTCTTTCGGCATATAAGATAGGTCTTTTAAATTCACTGCCGGATTTGCTAAATCCCCGATGACGATGCCATCATTTCCTCCATTGCTCTGAGATCCGATATCAATGTTAAGCCGATAGTAGTTTCCTTCGATTTGCTTAATAGGTTCTTGCGCTGAAGCTCCAACTTTAAAAAAGACACTTTCACCAGGGGAACCCCCAACTCCCATTTGTCCCACGGGAACATTCGATTCTATCGTTACGGTAAACATTAAATCATATTCGGTATTTGGCTTTAATCCATCTACTTGACGCTTTATAAACATTAAAAGATCATCGCTGTGGTTGTTACCGGAAAGAAACATTCCTTTATGGTTTTCGTGCAATGGGTGTGGAAGATTGGCCCAGCCCCAATTAAGCTCAAAGAAAGCTTCCTCTCCTATAGGATAATCCGCAAAATCAGCAACCCATCCATCATGTCCTTTGGAAAAATTGTAGTTAAAATCGGTATTTGCTTTAAGTGAAGACAAAGAAAACAGAGGGGTAAGGACAAGTATTAAAAAGAATTTATGGCTTAATTTCATAATAATCTCACTTAAATAAAATATGTTAGATTGTAATACTTTATTATAATTTATATCAAAATAGAGTTCTATAAAAAAATGAGTCAATTAAAAAATAGAGTTGACAAGAGGTTTTCAATTATTTACTTTAGTCAAAAAAACTAGTGAGTTCCAATGTCTCTAACAAAAAAGTTTGGGTATAATCTGCCGCCTCTCATTCCCTTTTTAGGCTTCTTCTTATGTGGTATTGTCTTTGGAGTAGAAATAGAAGACGAATTTAATACAGCTAACGAGCTGCCGGCTCTGCAGAATATCCTCCAACTCACGTTTTCAGAAGATGGATTTGAAAAGTGTGGAGAGGCGTATTTTTCTCCCGATGCGGAGACAATCATCTTTCAGGCAGTGCCAAAGGGAAAAGAGCAGTATCAAATATTCAAGATGGATCTAAGTGAACGGATTCCACGTATGGTCAGTACAGGAGTAGGTGCTTGTACGTGTGCTTATTTTAGACCTGATAGGCAAAAAATCATCTTTGCCTCAAGTCATGAAGATCCCAAACTTGAAGAAAATTCTGGAAAGGTGCCTGGTTACCAAAGAACCACAGGAAGCTACGTTTGGGAATTTACCCCTTACATGAACATTTATGAGGCTAATCCGGATGGAACCGAATTAAAAGCTTTAACATCTGGACCAAATTATCATGCTGAATGCGCTTACTCTGCCGACGGTACACGCATTGTTTTTGCAAGTAATGTCAGCGGAAGCATGAATATCTACACAATGGGAAGTGATGGTGGAGATGTTCATCAGGTCACCCATACGGATCATTGTTATAATGGAGGGCCTTTTTTTTCTCCTGATGGTCAAACCATCCTCTATAGAGCTGATCGTGATAAACCTCACTACCTAGACATTTACTGCTGCAGAGCTGATGGAAGCAACGAGAGAAAACTCACCTCTAACGGAGGTGTCAATTGGGCTCCTTATTGGCATCCCAATGGCAACGTCATCGCATTTACGACCTCTTTACACGGTCATATGCACTATGAAATTTATCTGCTCAATATTGAGACTGGGGTTCAGAAACGCCTGACTCATAATAAAACTTTTGATGGCCTACCGGTTTTTAGCTTGGATGGCAACAAAATCATGTGGACTTCAAAACGAGGTAAAGACAGGAACTGCCACATTTTTATGGCAGATTTTACTCTCCCTCTAGAACTCAAATAAAAAGGAATTTTCTATGTTCATGCGTATATTCAGGAATCTGCTTTGTGCTGCAATACTTATAGGACCAGGCTTAGTGGCAGAACCCCAGACTCCAGGCACTAGCCAAATTCGTTCTGGAGAACGTCTACCCTTTCGAATTTCTATTACGAAAGCTGATTTTGAACTTCCGCAGGGATTTCATTCAGGGATATTTGGAACTTACGATGGTAAATGGTTGTTTTTGGCTGGACGTACAAATGGGATGCATACTTTTGCCAATGATAACGATAATTTTCCTCCAAATAAGCAAAACACTGAAGTCATTGTCGTTGACTTCAAAACAAAAAAAATTAAAAGTCGTTCACTGTTTAACAGCAACTCAGGCCTCAGTACAAGCCAAATTGATCTTCTTTCCGTTACTAGTCCACAATTTTACCAGGAAGGTAAAACGCTTTACATGACTGGGGGGTACGGAGTTAATTCAAATACAGGGCTATTTGACACTAAAGATGCTTTAACCGCAATTGACGTGCCTGGACTCATTCACTGGGTAACAAAGCCGTATCGAGGTGAAACTGCAGCTCAACATATACGACATATTTATGATCCAATCTTTCAGGTAACTGGGGGTGAAATGACGAGAATTGGAGATCATTCAACCCTCCTCGTTTTTGGACAAAATTTTACTGGATTTTATGTTCCTGATACTAATGGAGATTATACAGAAGTTGTGCGTCGTTTTAACATTATTGATGATGGACAATATCTTGCAGTACAAATTAAAGATTCAAATCCTGTAAATCCTGATTCAAATTTCAGGCGCCGCGATTTAAACATTGTTCCAAGTATTGAAGCAAAAAATGGCAAGTGGAAACCTTACTTAGTTGCTTATTCAGGTGTTTTTACGGATACAGACGGTCCATGGACAGTTCCGGTGACTATTAGTCCCACCGGTCATTGTTTAATGGAAAATCCTTCTCACAAAACCACATTTAAACAGGGAATGAATAACTACGTTTCCGCCAACATTGGACTTTTTACTAAAAATGCTGAAGAAATGTTTACAATATTGCTTGGAGGCATAAGTTATGGATTCTTTGAAAATGGACAATTCCAAACAAGTAATGAGCTTCCCTTTATCAACCAAGTAACAGCCATTAAAAGAGATAACAGCGGCCATTTTAAGCAATACTTACTTAAAGTTGAATATCCAGTTATTTTGTCCACGCAATCCAATTCGGGAAACCCGTTGCTCTTTGGTGCTGCGGCGGAATTCGTTCCTGCTGAAGGGCTTTCTGCCTTTAAAAATGGAGTCCTTAAACTTGATAAGTTGTTGCATAAGAGATCTACACTAATAGGATATATTGTAGGAGGAATCCAAAGTACTGTTCCAAATACCTCAAATAGAAGTGATTCAGCTGCTTCACCCTATATTTTTAAAGTGAAGTTAAAACCTCAGTAACAGGGGTGTGCTTGGCAAAGCTTTGGAGTGCGAAGACAAGTTCTTTCAGTTAAACACATCTTTTTCTTGACAAAAGAAAATGTTGCTTTGACAGGCTTCAGTTTAACTAATCCCTAAGGCTTTTGTGTCTGGGCGAAATGCCCTTGGTGTCTGGCCTGACATTCTGACATTTGCCGCGAATATTTTTAAAGGTATCCGATTAGGGCCAATATAAGAATATCAAGCCAGAGACCAAGGGCATATCCTTTACATTAATGCTTTAGTCGTTTCCTGCCCGTCTCTTCCTTGGAAACGCAAATAACATTCCTATCAAGAAAAAGATGCGTCCAACTGTTAAGACAAGTCTCAGCACTCCAAATTTTGATTTGTTCCTTTGTTTAATGATGCTTTTCTTTTGACCGCCAACAATCAATCAGATGGTCATTGACTAGGCCTACGGCTTGCATGAAGGCGTAAATGATTGTAGATCCCACAAATGTCATGCCTCTCTTCTTTAAATCCTTTGAGAGTGCATCACTTTCAACGGTTGTTACAGGGACTTCAGTAAAATTGTGTCTGTGGTTTACAATAGGCTTGCCATTGACAAAATTCCAAAGATAACGATCAAACGAGCCAAATTCTTCCTGAATTTTCAGAAACACTTGGGCATTTCTGCGTGCTGCATGTATCTTGAGGCGGTTGCGGATAATCTTTTCATTAAAACGCAAATCTTCTAGCTCTTGATCACTCATGGAAGCGACCTTTTTTGGATCGAAATGATGAAAAGCCTCACGATAACCTGGACGCCTTTTTAGAATCGTCTCCCAGCTAAGTCCAGCCTGAGCTCCTTCCAGAATGAGCATTTCCAACAAATGCGTATCGTCATGGACTGGAATTCCCCATTCATGATCGTGGTATTCTGCATAAAATACCTTGCCCGGAAGGCCACCAAAACAGCGGTTTTTTCCATCTTCACCCAGTTGTGTCATAAAAGTTCCTTCCAAAAAAATGGGATTGTGCAACCTATTGGTGATAAAGTCACTCAACAATTATGAGATAATATGGTAATTCACCTCAAATTTAAACAAAAATAAATATGATTAGATACTATTCCTCTCAAAGAAATTGATCTTTCTATGAATGATTTTGGATGTTGTTATTGTTTTTATTTGTATGTTAATTCAAATAACTATAGAATAAACGATGAAAAGAGGATTATATGAAATTGATAATTGATAGCGTACATTATAATCTAACTGCAGAAGACTTAGAAAATAGCACAGTAGAGTTTTCTTTTTGGAAGGGCCGACGATTTACTCTACCGGGGGAAAAAAAGGGAGAACATCTTCTTAGATATAATGACATGTTAAAAGCTGCGCTCTCTGAAAACGTGGTTTTTAACGAAAATGAAGATCAGCAACGCATCTACAAAGCTCTTTCAAATCTAAAAGATAAAGGGTATCCCTATAATGGATTTTGTGTCGATAATATCATGCTCTGGTTCATGCAACTCATTGGGAATCAGGATCGGGACGCGTTACTCATAAAATTGCAGGAAAAATTATGTCAAAAAAATGAGGAAACCAATGAGTCAGAAGAGATTCCATCAGAAGATTCCTCTGTATCAATAGAGATTCAATCTGAAGAATCCTCTGAATCAATGCCTAACTACAGTGAAATATTTAATTTTGAAGTAATTGAGAAAGAGTCTGAGAACATTGAAAGTAGCTGCTTAACTACAGATAAAATCTCCTTACTTGGTCTTAATGGTATTCAAGATATTCTACCTGCCATATTTAAGCAGGTCGGTAGAGGGGAATGTCTTTCGGTGAGGTCAACATGCAAGTTGTTTTATGAATTATATGGAAAAATAGAGCATCTACAACAGTACTTTTCCGACTTCAACCTTCTCAAGCAAGGATTTCTCTTAAATACGGTTCATGAGGCACGTAAAAAAAATGAAATTTATCTACTCCTAAGTGAATTTAACATCAGTCAAGTTAATTTTGATTCAAATACAGATGTCTCAGATCATTTGCATTACGCCATTAGGTTAGCAAAAAAAGACCCCAAAAGTGCACTGAAGATTTTATTGCCTATTCTAAAATCTTATAATGGGGGGCTGGCTATTCAAGCCCTTTCATTTTGTTGTGTGGCAGCCATCCATAAAAATTCGACACTTTGCAAAGAGGAAGGTGTTATGCAAATGGGGACGGAAGTAACAGAAAGATATTTACTCCAAACATGGCATCAAGAACTTGAAAATGAAAAAGAGAAAACGCGAATCATAAATTTATTAGCCATTTTTGAAGCATTTCATGGTTTGGATAATAAGCGAGCAATTGAAGTTTTATCACGCATCAAAAATTACCATTTAAATAGTAGTCAATATTTAGAAGAAAACATTAAAAAAATCTTAAATACAATAAAATATCTGAAATCTTTTGAAGGGGGTGTCCAAGAGAAAATTATTGAGTTATTAAATACTTCTCTAGGATCAGTAAGAGTCCTGCTACATAATCGCTCTGACCTAGTCAGAAAAATTGCGAAAACCCTTTCTCTATTTGACCTAAAAAAGAGCTTGGCAGTTCTTGAAGAGAGTGTAAGCCAATTTCGCACGATCTACGAAAATCAAAACCCTAAAAATGATAGTTTTTTACTTGTCTCTCTGGCTCAATCTGCTAAAGACTTTTCTAAACTTGATCAAGATAGAGCCTTTACTCTAGCCCAAGAAACCTTTGAAAATTATGAAAAACTTCTGAAGGCGGCAAAACCATTTGAAGGTAAATTAGTTTTTGAAAGTTTAAATCAAATCCTTAAAATTTTTGAAGCAAGGGATAAAAAATACGCTTTGAAGATGTACGAGAAAAGCAAAGCTCTACTGCTGGATTCAAATTATGAAAAAAATCTTATGGCTTTGGAAATTTTATATCCGGATCATTTTATCTTGACTTTAGAAGCTTTCGCTTTATTAAAACCTGAAGAAGCACTCGAATTAACACAAAAGTTAGTAGATAAATTAAAGCAGTATAAGAAAAACGGTTCTGAACATTGGTTTTTAAATATTAACAAAATTAATGTTTTATCTTTAGACAAATATATTTCCAATAGCTTTCCAGAAGAAGCGGTCAAAATTTTAGATCTTATCGGCAACCCTCTATTTGCAATAATGGCTCTTGCAAGAAAAAGAATTTCTTCTAAAATAGCCCGAGCTTATGTAAGAAGCGCCGCGTTTTAAATGGACTTAGGAATGCACTGAAAGGAGAAGAAACATATTTTTCTCATGGTTAGTATTGTGAAATAAAG
>JACCRY010000187.1 GCA_013813265.1 Parachlamydiaceae bacterium | reverse complement strand
ACAAATGGAGGCTAAAATGTTCATAACTCCCATGTGGCTGAAAATTAGTGGGTTACGCGATTGGTTAAATTATTTGTATGACGAAAAAAGAGTAAATTTCTCAGAAGAGTGGTGAACTTGGGCTAATGCTTTTGTGACTCTTGCTACAGGCAAATATCAGAATATCAGGCCAGACACCAATGGCATCGTCCCACATTGTATTAGCGAAAGATCGAGAGCTTCCATTAGGTTAGCGCCTGACTCGACATAGAATGTCGAGTTACTTTAGTCAAACTGACATTTTTAGAAACGTAATGGTGTTAGCGAAAGAGAAAAATAAAGCAATTTTGATAAGGGGAAAGAAAACCCTATCCTAGGTTTGCCCTGAAAGGGCACACCTAGAGATAGAAAGAGACTGAATTACGCAGCTTTGATCTTAATGTCAACGCCGGCTGGAAGTGTCAACGCTTTCAAAGCATCGATCGTTTTAGCTGTAGGATTAATGATCTCTACAAGCCTTTTGTGCGTGCGAATTTCAAACTGTTCGCGCGACTTAACGTCGATGTTTGGAGAACGCAAAACCGTAATAATCTGACGCGTTGTCGGCAGAGGGATTGGCCCTGCAATTCCAGCGCCAGTGCGCTTGGCTGTTTCGACAATGTCGGCAGTTGAACGATCTAAAATACGAGGATCATACCCTTTAAGGCGGATTCTAATCCTTTGCTTAACAGCCTTAGGAGACTGCTTTTCCTGCTTTGGTTGCGTTGGTTGCTTTGCCATGGGATTAACCACCTTTCTTGATAATTTCTTCTTGGATCTTGACTGGAACCGGCTCAAAATGGTCTGGTTCCATTGTATAAGTTGCTCGCCCTTGGCTCAATGAACGAAGCTGTGTGGAATATCCAAACATTTCACTCAATGGCACTTCAGCAGTCACCATGATCGAACTCTTATGAGACTCTTGACCTGAGATCCGTCCACGTCGTCTGTTCAAATCACCAATGATATCCCCAAGGAAGGGCTCTGGTGTTGTTGCACAGACACGCATAATGGGTTCGAGGATAATCGGCTTTGCCTTGCGGGCAGCCTCTTTAATTGCCATCGATCCACAAATCTTAAAGGCCATTTCATTCGAGTCGACTTCATGGTAAGAACCAAAGACGATAAAGACTTTGACATCGACCAAATTAAAGCCAGCCAAAACGCCTGTTGCAAGACCTTCTTCGATACCCTTAATTGTAGGATTGATAAATTCTTTTGGAATCGACCCTCCAACAATCTTACTGATAATCTCGTTACCCTTGCCTTTTTCATTTGGCTCGATCTCGAGTTCAACGTGCGCGTATTGACCACGGCCACCACTCTGCTTCACAAACTTCGTTTGCGCTTTGCTTGGGTTCACAATCGTTTCTTTGTAGGAAACTTGAGGCTTACCCACATTTGCTTCAACGCTAAATTCACGTTTCATACGATCATGCAAAATCTCAAGGTGCAATTCACCCATTCCAGCAATAATCGTCTGACCCGTTTCTTCGTTAGTCGTTACACGGAAAGTTGGATCTTCTTCTGAAAGAGCTCCGAGAGCTGCAGATAGTTTCTCACGATCCGCTTTCGACTTAGGCTCAATCGCCATCGAAATAACAGGTTCAGGGAATTCCATTTTTTCAAGCAAAAGAGGATGATCCGGTGAGCACAGAGTATCCCCTGTAATCGCCTTTTTCAAACCAATACAAGCTGCAATATCCCCTGTATAGAACTCATCGCGCTCTTCACGTTTATTTGCATGCATTTCAAGAAGGCGTGAAATACGCTCTTTAGTGCCGCGCGTACTATTGATCAGGTTCATGCCCTTGATCAGTGTACCACTATAAATTCTGATGAAGGTCAAACGCCCTACATAAGGATCCGTCATGATTTTAAAGGCTAGAGCAGCAAATGGAGCACTATCCTCAGGCTGTAAGACAATCTCTTTGTCTGTATCCAAGTCATGCGCTTTAATCTCTCCACGATCAACTGGAGAAGGCATCCAAGCAACAACGGCATCAAGCAACTGCTGCACGCCCTTGTTTTTGAAGGCAGATCCACAAAGAACTGGATTGAGTTTATTTGTGCAAACCCCTTTACGCAGGATAGCATTGATCTCATCTGCAGTTACAGACTCTGGATTCTCAAGCACTTTACCCATGAAAATTTCATCATCTTCATTGATCGTCGCGAGTTCTTCTAAAAGCTCTTGACGCATCGCTTTGCATTGTTCAAGAAGATCTTCTGGAATATCATGCTCTTCCCAATCCGCTCCAAGGGTTTCATCATGAAAGTATAGAGCTCTCATAGTGATCAGATCGACCATGCCCTTGAATTCTGATTCTGCTCCAATTGGACAATGCACTGGAATCGCGTTCGCATGAAGCTTCTCGCGCATTGTTTTAATGGCATCGAAGAAGTCTGCTCCGGTTCTGTCCATTTTGTTAACAAAACAGATACGCGGCACACCATAATGGTCTGCTTGGCGCCAAACGGTTTCAGACTGAGGTTCTACACCTGAAACTGAGCAGAAAACAGCTACAGCACCATCAAGCACTCTTAAAGAACGTTCCACTTCGATTGTAAAATCTACGTGACCCGGAGTATCGATGATATTGATCTTGCTTCCTTTCCAGAAAACAGTTGTTGCAGCAGATGTAATTGTGATACCGCGCTCTTGTTCCTGCGCCATCCAGTCCATCGTTGCAGCACCTTCGTGCACTTCTCCCATCTTGTGGAGACGGCCGGAGTAATAAAGAATACGCTCAGTAGTTGTCGTTTTACCGGCATCAATGTGTGCCATGATTCCGATATTACGAACATCTTTAAGCTTTTGATTGTCAGGTCTTGCCATACAGCTATCCTCCAATTACCATTTGTAATGGGCGAAGGCTTTATTGGCTTCGGCCATGCGGTGAGTATCATCTTTCTTTTTGATTGTAGAACCTTGGTTGTTATAGCAATCTGCAAGTTCACCTGCAAGACCATCTTCCATCGAACGTCCTACTTTATCGTTAGAATATTTAATAATCCAACGCATTGCAAGCGAAGTACGACGAGATGCCGGGATTTCGATTGGCACTTGGTAAGTAGCTCCACCAATACGGCGTGACTTTACTTCAAGAGCCGGTTTGGCATTCTCTAGAGCTAACTCAAAGGCTTCTAAAGGACTTTCAGTCTTGACTTTATCAGCAAATTTTGTGATGGCGTTATAAACAATACGTCTTGCAACAGATTTTTTGCCGCGTTCCATGACTTTATTGATAAATTTTGCTAGGACGGTGCTACCGTAAATTGGGTCGGGAGCGATTTCTCGCTTCTCTGCGCGATGCCTTCTTGACATGTTTTCCTCTTAAATTACTTTATTTCCAGTGTTTTTTATGGAAGACCTCAATAGTTCACCTGGTGCCTGTCGCCAAAGCTACAGAACCTGTGCGCGAGTGGAGCTCAAGAAAAAGCTTGCGCTTTCTAAAACGCCATTCGCGAACCAGGATGCTCATTTGAGGAGCATTCTAGTGTTACTTCTTGGGCAACTTAGCCCCGTATTTGGATCTTCCTTGTTTGCGGTCTTTAACTGCAGCGCAGTCCATCGTTCCACGTACAATATGGTAACGTACTCCAGGCAAATCTTTAACACGACCACCACGAACAAGCACCATGCTGTGTTCTTGAAGGTTATGTCCTTCTCCACCGATATATGCAATAACTTCTTGTTTTGTAGAAAGTCTTACCCAGGCCACTTTACGCAAAGCTGAGTTTGGCTTCTTAGGAGTCTTTGTCTTCACTTGCAAGCAAACGCCACGACGTTGTGGACACTTCTGCAGTGCTGGAGACTTGCTGCGCCTTTTCTTTGGGACGCGCGGTTGGCGAACGAGTTGACTAATGGTTGGCATCTTTGCCTTCTCCTTGTGGGGTTATTTCCGTCCGTAGGACTCTGCAGAGCAATTGCATGTTCTCTTTCTTAAAGATATAAGAAAGAGAATACAAACAATTCACCTACGGATATGCAAGCAGTGTAGTATAATTGGATTTTTCGTGCAAAGTAAATTCAGTGTTATTTAGAGTAATTGCAAGAGGCGGCGAAGTTTGATGAATGATGAATCTAATTTGAAGTAGTAGGTAGAGTTTTACCGCAGAGGCTGTGAAAAAATTCGAAATAATGCAGCAGTTAGGCGAAAGTTGCAGCTGATGCAATTCTTGACGACGTCGTAGCCATAGCTACGACAGAGGAGAGAAGTGCGTCAGATGCAACTTTTC
>JACCRY010000185.1 GCA_013813265.1 Parachlamydiaceae bacterium | reverse complement strand
TGTTTAAACAAGCCGCTTAAATAATCTCTTAAATCCAGAAAATCATTTTTTAAAAAACCGGCCTAAAAGTGGGCAGGCTCGTGATCGCCTTATGTTACCTAATTTTGGTCATTTCTGAACCATGCCATTTTTTCCGTTAAAATCCATAAATCTGCTCTTTTTCTGTGGTCTAATACAGCAACTAGATTTTCTGTAAAATCATATGAGAGGACCGGCTGGGCTAGTAAATTTTGCATATTTTGAGTGTGCTTACTATAATTTTCTCTCATTTTTTGTGAAAGAAGCTCAATTTGTTCAGGAGAATTTGATGATTGAATTGCATTTCCAAACTCAATCATGCTTGCCAAGACGTCGTTAATTTCATTTATAAAATCCGTTTCAACGTTAATTGGAGAGGGAAATAGGGTATAGAGGCTATTTTGAAATTCAATGTATGTTGGACGAGCTGAAATCCAGTCGCCGCCCTGGTTAGTTAAAGTATTGATCCTAGCGAGATACTGTTCACTTAAGGCATTTAAATGACGAATATTTTGAATGACGCCGCTAACTTTTTCCATTTCCTTAGGCGAATAATTAAACATTCGGTACTGATCCAAAACATTTGCCTCATTTGGAACTATCATATATCTTAATACGGTTCCAATATTCTTAGCGTACATTTGCTCACCCAAATCTTTTGCATTACTCTGTGCCATTGCAGTAAAAGATTTTATCATGTCATCTGCGATTTCCATTTTGATCGTTTGAATGAAGAGATCCTCTTGGTTTGGATTGATATGCAGAGAGTTTTCAAATATTTTTTTATAACAGATTTCAATATTCTCTTGAGAGCTGTAGCTCAAAGAATTTTCAACAAAATTACGGATGTGAATACCTTGAGTTTTGACATAATTGTTATTTTTTTCGTAATCCAATTTTAAGCGAATAGCATGATCAATTAAAGTGCTGGCATCGACAGTGTTGAGAAGTCGGAGCGGGCCTTGCAGATCGGTCCAAGTATAATTTGCATTAACCAAACTGTTAACACATTTAAATAGATTATTATACACGCCATTTCTTAGACCTATGTCAGGGTTTTGAGAATATATTTGAATTGCATTGGAGTAGTTATTGTTGTTGAAAGCTTCATTAAAATTGTTGATAACCTCCCAAGCTTTGTTAGACTCCTCTATAATCTGAGATTCTTCTGAAACGATGTGCGAAAAAACAAACTTTGTAGCAAGAGAGGCGACAGGTACAATTAGCAAAAATGGACATACATAAGGAGAAATAGCTAAAGCAGATACTATCCCGATTAGAGCTACAGCAAAGACGATCATGACTTTTCCAGTTGTCGATGTTGTGTCGCTGTAAGTCTGGCATAAAACTGAAACATTTCTTCCGTGAAGTAGGTTGCGAAGTGGATAGGATAAAAGATCTAGCGTAGACATGACCAGAGATTTATTTTCATAGCTGTAATTATTTAAAATAGAATAATCATTTTGAATTGAAAAACTCATTTGTTAAACTCCTTTTGATTTTTAAGGCTAAAAATGATTGTATCGTAATATATATTAGAGGTCAATATAAGAGTTTTTTATCAGTTGACATTTATGTGGTCTTATCATTTTATAAAAACAATCCTAAAAAAGTTTTGCCATGCATTTAATATCACGTTTAACTTCAAAAAGTTTATTTTTAGTCATTTTTCTAGTGGGATTTTCCACTACTGTTAACGCATCTGAGCAAATTAATGAGCATTATTTTCTGCCGGAAGAGCATCCGCTTGCACTTACATTATATCAAATATTTTCTTCTTCACGTGTTCTAAGTTCACTAAAAACGATGAAAGATGCTGGATTCATCTCCCCACAACAGCGCCCTAAAGGACTTGTTATTGGTGTTCACCCAAAACTTAAAGGGTATCTATTAAAAATGTATCTGGATACGTTTCAAATTGATGCTTACGCCCAATGGGTTAAGCGCATTGAAGGAGCGCTTCTGATCAAGAAGGCGATCAACAACTATGGCTTACAGAATATGATGTGTGTTCCCCAAAAATGGATTTATGTTCTACCGACAGAGCCCTCAGCTTTGCAAAACGAGCATTTAAATGCGCATCAATCTATCCTTGTGGTTGAAGATATGAAAATTGTGGATAAAAATGAAAATGCACATCTTTACAAAAGTGCGATTACGGAAGAACATCTTGAGGCACTTTTTAAAGTTCTGATTGAATGCAAACTTGTTGATTCTGTCCTTATAGATAATATCCCCTTTACGAAACGAAAAAAGATTGCGTTTATTGATACGGAAATTTCAGGGAGGGGATTACACATTTGGTGGCGTGTGCAAAGGTTGGAAAAGTACTTGTCTCCGGAAATGCAGCTTTATTGGCAAAGGCTTATCCATCGCAGGCATTGCCTAATCAACACGGGCAAAATCGATATAACCTTGCACAATATCAACACGCATCAGCCGAACAATGATTCTATCACCAACATCTACCCCTTGAATCCCCTTAATGAGCTTACCGTCAATAGGAGGATTAGTTAAACGTACCCAAGTCCCTTTGTCCGACGCTCCAGTTACAACAGCCTTAAATTCTTCGCCTATACGGTCTGCTAAAACCATTGCAGCCGCTGATTTTTTGACATGACGTTCGACTTTGGTCGCAGCATCTTCGCATCGGGTGCAGTGTTCTGCAAGGGCTTCAAGTTGTGAAAGCGTATAGGGTGTTTTTTCGTTTTTTAGAGATGCTTTAATTAATCGCTGGGTGATGATATCAGGGTAACGCCGATTGGGAGCTGTAGAATGAGTATAGTCGCGTAAGGCTAATCCAAAATGTCCTACAGGATCATCTCCTGGGGCTTCGATAATGTATTCCCCTGACCCTAAAAGCTTGATGATCGTTAGAGACAGATCTGGAAAAGTTTCAGGCTCAGCTTTTTTTCTTGCTGTTAGAAAGTTATCCAGTGCTTTTGAGTCTGGGGTAGATGGAAGTGTTTCGCCAAAGGTCCTTGCAATATCGACAATTCGTTCCCAACGCTCAGGGATTCTAACAACACGTCTGAAGCTTGGGATGCGCTTGGAAACTGCGTATCTTGCCGAAGCTGTGTTTGCTGCAATCATGAAGTTTTCAATGAGCTCGTGAGCGCGATTACGTTCAACGGCTTTAAGGGTCTTTACTTTATCTCCCTCAAAGACAGCTTTTAATTCTTTTGTTTCAAAAGTTAAAGCACCTAACATTTGCCTGGTGACTTTTAACGCTTGGGCCAATTCATCTTGTAAAAGAAGCGTTGTAGAAAGGCCTGGAATTGGCGAAACCTTCATAGGGATAGCCTTACGGCCTTCCAACCAAGGGCCAACCTCACTGTAAGCTAACTGGGCATAATTTTTTACGAATGCAAAGTAAATTTCAGATCCACTGACTTCCATGGTGTCATTCATCCTGATCTCAAAAATGATTGCTGCACGCTCTTGATCTTCGTTTAAAGAAGTTAGATTGGTCGACAATTTTTCGGGAAGCATGGGAAATATTTTTGATGGGGTGTAGACAGACGTTGTATTCACTTGAGCATGGATGTCAATAGGGGTGGTTTTGTGAACTAAGCCATCTACATTAGCGACAGCGATATAAAGGAGATACTCCCCCGAAGGAAGTCTTTCAGCAAAAGTCAACTGATCTAAATCTTTTGAATCATCGTTATCGATTGAACACCACAGGTGATGACGAAGATCACGCATCATTCCTTTTTGGAAACTTTCAGGTTGATTGATTCCAGCTAGTTGTTGCAGGGCCTCAGAAGAAAATTCAGGTGCAAGCCCTTTTTCCAGCATTGCTTTGTGAGCGATTTGAGTTAGAAATTTATAGCTGTTCATGGGAATCCACCTTATTTGTTGAAGGAAAATTTTGCTTTGATGCAAAGTTCGTATTATACAGGTCCAAAATCAAATTGCAACTTAAGTAAATAAAAAATGGATGATATTACTGAAACAATTGCAGAGTATGCTTACACATGGAATTCTCCTTCTGTTGAAGCTTTAGGAACAGCGAGGCTTTGCTTAGCTGATGCATTGGGCTGTGCAATTGCTGCTTTAAATTATCCTGCTTGTACTAAACTTTTGGGGCCTATTGTTCCAGAAACAATTGTTCCACATGGATGTCATATTCCGGGTACAAACTATATTCTTGATCCCATATGCGGCGCTTTTAATTTGGGGTCGATGATCCGTTGGCTCGATTACAACGACACTTGGTTGGCGGCTGAATGGGGGCATCCTTCGGATAATATTGGCGGTATCCTTGCTCTCATGGATCACTTAAGCCGCAAGCAACTTGCTTTCAAAACGCCTTCTTTTACGTGTAAGGAACTTTTACTATCTATTATCAAAGCCTATGAAATTCAGGGGATATTGGCGCTTACAAATAGCTTTAACCGTATCGGATTCGATCATGTCATTTTGGTCAAAATTGCAACAGCGGCTGTTGCAACAGCTTTAATGAAAGGATCCCGCAGGCAAATTGCTGATGCAATCTCTAATGCATGGGTCGATGTGGGATCTTTACGGACTTATCGCCATGCCCCGAATGTGGGTTCAAGAAAATCATGGGCTGCCGGCGATGCGACAAGCCGCGGAGTTCAGTTTGCTTGGATGACGATGAAAGGGGAAATGGGATATAAGACGGCTTTGACGGCTCCCAAATGGGGATTCTATGATGTGCTTTTTAAGGGAAAACCTCTTACTCTTGAGAGGCCTTTGGGCAGCTATGTCATGGAAAACATCCTTTTTAAAGTCGCTTTTCCAGCTGAATTTCATGCTCAAACTGCTTTGGAGTGTGCTATTGCCTTACATCCAAAAGTTAAAGAAATTTTGCACTTGATTGATTTTATTGAAATTCATACACAAGAAGCAGCAATACGAATTATAGATAAAAAAGGCCCTCTGAATAATCCGGCAGATCGCGATCACTGTTTACAGTATATTGTGGCGATTGGTCTTTTACATGGAACTTTAAATGCTGACCACTATGAAGACTCTGCTGCAGCCAATCCCATGATCATTCAACTTTGCAACAAAATGAAAGTTCTTGAGAATCCCCATTATACTTCTGACTACCATAAGGCGGAAAAGCGCTCGATAGCGGCAGCTTTAAAGGTGCATTTTAAAGAAGGGATGCAATCAGAGGTCATTGAGATAGAATATCCATTAGGGCATAGATTTAGGCGCGATGAAGGAATTCCTCTTCTATTTAAAAAATTTAAGAACAATCTTTCTAATCACTTAAATAAATCTCAAATTGAGCTGTTAGTACAGCTCTTTAAGAAGGAATTTCATTTTGATTCTCTTCCAGTGTCAACTCTTGTCGATCTTTTTAACCCAAAGGACCCTATTAAAGGGGACTAACAGTGAACTAATATGAAGCTTTATATCTACAGTAAATGCTCAACTTGCCAAAATGCTCTGAAATTTTTAGCGCAAAAAAAGGTTGCATTTGAGCGCCAAGAAATTACGGAGACACCCCCAAGTGTCCCAGAATTAGAAACAATGTTGAAGTTTATGAAGGGTGATTTAAAGAAACTCTTCAATACTTCAGGTCAGCTTTATCGAGAGCTACAGCTTTCTGAAAAATTAAAAGAGATGTCTGAGGCAGAAGCCTTAATTCTTTTAACCCAAGTTCACCACTCTTCTGAGAAATTTACTCTTTTTTCGTCATACAAATAATTTAACCAATCGCGTAACCCACTAATTTTCAGCCACATGGGAGTTATGAACATTTTAGCCTCCATTTGT
>JACCRY010000120.1 GCA_013813265.1 Parachlamydiaceae bacterium | reverse complement strand
GTCTGATATTACGTCATGGATGAGCAGTAACAAGATCGTCAGAAGTTTGTGTACTTCCACATCTTCTCAATTACTATTTCTTCCGGGCTGTGGTACTAAGATGCTGAGCAAGTGGAGAAAAAAGATCCTCTGAAAGCTGCTTCCACTGACCGTACAACTCTTCATCGCCTGGAAATGCATTGAGATCACGGAAAACCCACAAAGCATAATCATTGTAAAAAGAAGAAAATGAGCCCCCCAAGCTATTGCGCATTACTTTTAAAAATTGACCAGAATCCGCTTTCAAAATTTCAGGCACCCATTCAGGAATCAAGATTGAAGGAACTTTCATTCCCAAGAAATAATACTCAAGATATTCTTCTAAAGTAGAAACCACCTCTTCTTTTTGGAATGCAACTGGTATTGCATGTCTTGATGAAAGCAGCTGCGGAATAATAGGAAGGTTATACTGTTCGATTGCACGGCATAAGACTAGATATTGAGGCCATTGTTTGATAACGCTTGGAAGATCCCTCTTTTGATGAAAAAGGAGACCTTGAGGGCAAACTTCTTTCAATGAGCCCACAATCTTAACTTCTGACCCATCCTTAAGGCGCAACCTTAATGGAGGAACAGTCCAAATCCCTTTTTCATTACATATAGGTAGCTCATATTGCTCTGAAATAAAAAGAGGCCTTATATTCTGAGTATCCACTCCATTTTTCAAAAAACAGGCATGCATCATGTCGACTTCAGCAGCTAATCCTTCCGAAGAAACATTCTTAAAAAGACCTCGCGGAAGCTGCCCTTTTTTATCAGCACGTTCAAAAACATTGATCAAGGGAGTTTTCACTGCACTCATTCGCAACTGATATTTCTCTAGTCCTTGCAGCACAAAAGGTTCTTCGCTTTGAATTTGCTTACTCTCAGTTTTTTCTAGATAGATCCTTAATGCCTTGTTAAAATATGCCTTGAGTGGATTAGAAGCAAAGCTAGAAAGCTCTTTTAACGTTACCGTGGTTTCAATTTGAGGCAAAAGCTCTTTATTGCTACTTTTCCCTATTGAAAATGCATGGATGAATTGGTGAGGCTGCGATTTTTCCTTGTGGTAATAGGCTAATGCACGCTGATAGTTTTCTTTGTCATAGGAAGGATAAAGGTCGATTCCTCCAAAATAAGCCTTGTCAAAGGCATCAAATGGATGCTTTTGAGTGCATTGAAGTGAAGGAGATTGGTCCCCAAGAAGATATCCGGAGTCTATATACGCAAAGAGTTCCTGAACTAGGAGTGATGGAGGAATTTCGCGTTGTTCCTCAAATGAGTACCCTACATAGGAAAAAATTAAGTAGCGTCTGGCAGATAAAAGCGCTTCCAAAAAGAGGTAACGATCAAACTCTGTCTGCGTTGGAGAATAATCACTTTCATGACTTAAAGTTAGCTCATTTAGAGAAAAAGGGACGTCTTGTCGAGGAAATGAGCCCTCCTCCATGCCAATTAGAGACACAATCTTTGCGGGCAAAGCACGCATAGGCAATAGAGAACAAAAACGTACAGCATTCAGGTGAGATTCTCTATATGAAGAAAGCTCATTCTTCAATGATTTTTCAAGATGAAAATAAATTGATTCAAAAGGATAAGACTCTGTTTCAAGAAAAGTTGAGCTTAGGGCAAAGTTTTGTATGTGTTTATTAAGTGAAATGTCTAAAGCCTGCGCCTCTTTATCGGAGCTATCAATGATAAAATATTTAATTTTCAACCGATCCAGATAGACAGACCATTCTCTCAATGTCAGTTTTGTTTCACTGGAAATTGGAATTAAATCTACTTCAAGAGTACGTAAAAAGATGATCCACTTGGCCAAAAGCTCCGTTTGTGAAATCTCCATTTCTTCAACTGGCGGCAAAAAGTCGTGTGAACGGTCATTCAGCCCCGCTGGCTCCACAGCTAAGGCCATTATCAGCCGACTAATACTGTGCTCCCATGTGCCTGCTGGGTTGGAATCAACAGGTTTGCGGTTCCCATGGTCTCGCACTAATAACTCTGTTCGATGGGAATCTCGTTGCCCCCAATGTGCTCCTGACAGTTTTGTCCAGGTTTGTATTTGTTGAACTTCGGCTGGAGAAAACCTAATTTTCCGCTGCAAATCAGGATACCCTAGCAAATCGAGGATACAATCTGCTTCCCACCGGCCTGCTGGAAGAGACAAAAGATGCAAAAATCCTTGAACTAACGGGCTTTTGCCAAGAAGTTGCATCTCTAAAATTTGGAAGTCCAGAAGACTTGATTCAGCTCCAAAAACACTTCTAATGACTGATTCATAGCCTTCTATGTCTGGAACCATGACAACAATATCACTTGGTGTAATTGGATTTGTGTCCTTAGAATGGATTGTCAATATATGTAAAAGCGTAGAATAAAGGATCTCTACTTCACGGTATTTCGTATACGCTCGATGGAGTTGAATCGAACGATCCGTTGTAGAAAGAACAATTTTTTCAGATTCATCAGGAGCCCGCAAAAGAAGCATGTCTGCATGGAGAGATTCTAATAACAAGGGCGGCGCAGAAGTTTCTTCCAAAAGGATATCTGGTGGAAATTCTTCGGCAAAGCAAGAAATCTGTTTTATCGATTCAGCAAGTTGATAAAATGATTCGATTTGCTCTGTGTTCTCTTCAATCTGTTGTGCCATCTCACGGCCCATCCTCCCAAAATTTCCAAGGAGGCTATTATGAGTACGCAAAAAATGATCTAGAGCTTGCAATTGAGCCTTTGAAGCCCTCCTTTCTTCCCAATAGCGTTGTAGATTAGTTTGTTCGCGGTCTGAACATATATCGCTCCAAAATAATTGACAGGGTGACAATAGATAGTGATGCAAAGGTAAAAGCGCTGAGAGTTTTACAAAAAATCGATAAGCTTGTGCGGAAATAAAACTCATGGCAAAAAGATGGACCTGCATATGTTCTAGTGGTTCTGTGAAATCATCTAAAGAATACGATAGTTGCTGATAGGAAAAGCAAATTTCAGAATGCTGTTTTTTGATGCTCTTCCAAAGTTCCTGCTGCCATCCGAGGGATTTTTGAGAACTTTCCCACTTTTCAAGCATGGAACATCCATAGCGTCCATATTGCCAAAATACTTTTGCAAGACGGCTACAAAGGGTTGTTAGGCGTCTTTGAAATTTTGCAAGTTGTTTTTTTTCTTCGGGTAGCGCTTTAAGGTACTGTAAAAGTGGAAACCAAAGAGCTTTTTTATCTTCATTGAAAGAAGAATATTCGGAAACAACTTGCCTAATAAAAGACTCAAACAACAAGGAGAGCTCTATTTCTTTCGGCACATGTCCTTCTAGCGTCGCGCCCTTTTTTGATTGAACAGCTTGATTGAGTAGCTCAAGAGCACGATCTAACTCACAAATTTCAATTCCAGCTGCAATCGCGCATTCTGGATCACTCGCAAGGCGCAATTTAAGCCATTCTTTCATAGCAGGGCTAGGAACGATAATAATACGCCGTATAAATGCAAAAGAACCTTTTGTATAAAGTGCTCCTTTAAGGCCTTCATACAAGATTTCTACACGGTTACTAGAAATGACATTTAACGTAAGACTCATTTTTTCCTACTTTTAGCTATTAGTAATTTGCCATATGCCGTTAATTTAAAAAGCTGTCGATAAACCATTGGTGTCTGGCCTGATATTCTGATATTTGCCTGTAATTATACTTTTAAAGCATGTGTGGCAAATGTCAGAATGTCAGGCCAGACACCAATGGCATCCTCAGCTTGGTTTTTTTTAACACTAAAAAGTAGCCTCAATACACAATTTTTTCAACGGTTCATTTTTGGAAGGTTTAGCATTAGTCGCATAAGCGTAACCTGCAATTAAGAAAAGCAAGCTCATTGGCTTATAAGCAAGATACACATCGAAAAAAACCATATTTAGCATAAATGCAACCATCATCCAGTAAAGCTGTGTCGTCTGACGTGCGATCAAATAAAAAAGACGCCCATATAACACGCATCCAATGATGCCAAGCTCGGTTAAAATTCGTAGAAATCCACCGTCAAGCGCAGCCATGGCAAACCCCGGCCCAATTCCCTGAAGCCAACATTCAGGATGGAGGCAATAGAGCTTTAATGCATAGGCCCACTTATGAATGCGCATCCACCAACTTGCATCATAACTCCCCATTCTAACTGACTCCCTGCCAATAGGATCGTATTCCAAAGTAATATTATCCCAAACTACGGATATGAGATCGAAATTTGCAAAAGAAAGCAAACCTTTGCTTCGGGAAACTATCCCAGATGCATTATAAAGTGTATAAACCATTAAAAGCATCCCACCAATCAAAGCTCCCAAAGGCAAAATGTAAGTTGATGGTCGCTTCCATGAAACAACGTCTTTAAGGTAAAAGATGAATGAAGCAAAAAGTGCAAAGATGGCCATTCTTGCTCCGGAAAGGACTACGAGGAAAACAAATAGCAATAAAAGAAAATATGGATAAATAATAGAAATAAATCTCTTTAGCTCATTTGGAAGATAAATTCCTTTAGATTCATAGTTCGTAGCATTTTGATACATCAGAAAGCAAAAAATAAAATTGAGCAAAAGCCCTATTTCTGATCCGAAAGAAGCAATACCCAACATCCGGTCGTCGGGGTTAGCGATATAACCTTCAACGCTAAAAATACCTACAATCTGAAACTTTTGAAGTATCATCAAAAGCAAATTCCAAAGAAAAAATCCAGCCACGATTGTTTCAATGCGGCAAAAACGGAAGACAAAAACTCCAATATAGAAAAAGAGAAAATACTCCAGTATGCGAAAACAATATAAAAATGAAGCTTTGACTGGTAGCATGTCAGCAGCATAAAACAAATGATTCAAGGTACAGGACAATAACGAAAAGCCAACAAGAGAAAGGAGGGCTATTTCAATATCAGACAAACATTTCTGACACGCAAAGTTAGCCCAAAAACAGACAATTGCAAACAGTAAAAGAATAAAGTCATCAATGCGTAAACCTGCAGTCTGTTCACCAACAGTAATCAAATTAATTTTAGGTAAAAACAAAAGGGGTAAACAGAAAATCAACAACAGAAGAGTAGAACGTTTATCAAATAATTGCTGCATCATAAATTAAAACACTTGACGGCCCAATATTTTAAACCTGAATAGAAAGTTGGAACCATCCATTTCTGACGCCAATGAATGGTGAGTTCGTTATAGGCCGAGTGGAGGCGCATTTTTTTAGGCATACTCTTTCTGTTTGAATTCCAACCACGACAATGAAACGATTTCACAGTAGGAACGAACATGAGCTTCCAACCATGAGCCCTTAAACGAAGAGAGAGGTCAATATCTTCTTTATACATATAGAAGCGACTGTCGAAAAGTTCCTCACCAGGCAACATAACATCCCTAACAGCTATACGACGACAAAAGTAGACTGCTCCGCAAATAGCCGGTATTTCTTCTATGGACGAATACAGTTGAGAATTTACAGCCTCGCCCTGTCCTCGGTCATACCAACAACCCCACCAAGTACAGAAAACGCCTGTGGTGTCATAAAGCCCAGTGGGGAAATCGCTTTCGATGGAATATCCTGCTGTTGTGCCTGTAAGAGCGCCACACGTCTTTTGAGAATCCAGGAGCATGAATGCAACGGCTTCTTCAAGAAATGTCGGCATAGCAAAGGCATCAGGATTGATAAATAGAATAAAATCAACGTCAGGAGTTATTTTGGTAAGGCCTATGTTATTCCCTTTACAAAAGCCGATATCCTTTTCAGCGAGAACAACATCTACTCCGGCCATTGAAGCAAACTTATTCAAATAAGTTCGATCTGCTGATCCGCTATCAACCAGAACAATTTGGGATGCTTGCAGTGTCTGGGAGTTAAGACACTGCATGCATTTATCGAGATGTTTTTCGCTATTATGTGTTACGACAATAACAGCAACGTTCGAAGATCCCATTAATTTGCCTTAATCGCTCGCAGACATTTCAGCACTTTGATCCAAGTATTCCAAATTGATAGCTTCTTTAGCCTTATACTCAGCTATCAACTGCTCAGCGAGCACACGCTGAATTTCTTCAGCAAGTAGACTTTGAGCTTGCTTAAGCTTGCTATCCATTACAGTCTCATGACCTTTCTTACCTACCTCAAGCTTTTGGTAAAAAGAAAGGGCTCCATTTGGAGCTTGTATAACATCCGACCACCCATTTGTAGGGAGCTCAAGGGCTTCAACCATATTAATCTGTTCATTTTGACTACTACGATCGACCTTAAAAGATTTCCTTTCTAGCTTCCATTGATCAGCTAATGCTCCATTGCCAGTCGGCTCTCCTTTTACATAGAGTGCCATAGACTCGGGGTCAGCTTCTAGGTGATTCTTGATTGCTTTCACATGAGTGACTAAACGTTTAGATGCCGCTTGACTTCCAGTGAGTTTTTCTTTTTCGCCATTCTGTTCTTGAATAGACTTGAGCGTAGTAGAGAAATAGCTATCCGCCACAAGATCTTTTACATCTCCAAGCTCTTTCCAAGTTTTATCAGCTTTTTGAAATTTTTCAGGCTGAGCAGCTCGAATTTTCATATAGTGAGCCTTAAGACTGCTTTCGACCAGCTTGTCTAAAATACCCTTTCGGTTTGCCTCAGCAAAGGTAAGAATCTCTTCAATTGGAACGCGTTCAATGACTTTAATTCTATAGTAATGAAGGCCATCTGAAGAAAATTGCGCAAGCTTCTTATTAGCATCTTCTTGTTCTTTTAATGGCTCTGAATTCCCTAAAGAAGTCTTATCTAGAAGAGCTATGAGGACTGAGACATCCTCCACACCGAGAAAAGGATCTCCTGCGACACCTTTAAGAGGCAATCCTACACAGACCTGTTTTGCGGCTTCACTACCTAGAGCTTTATCAATCCACTCCCCATGACTTTCAAGAAGTTCAGTGCGTGCATAAGAATCAACTTTATTTCGAATCTTGTCACTTAAACTTTCAAGTGCAGCAAATCGTTCTTGTTGAGTCTCTGCTTTTTTTAGTCCTAATTCAGGAAAGTGCTTTTGGAGTTTTTCCCAATTTGCGTCTGCAACTTCCCAATTCCAAGTTTCTTTAATGCTAATTTTTGGAAGCAAAGATTCTTTGGTAATTTGAGCAACTTCAAGTAGATAGCGCTTTTGTACAATTTCCGGAGTTTCTTTTATCACATCTGAAACTTGTTTAAAAGTTTTTGGAAGGATTAAGCCTGCTTTTTCTTGCGGGTTCTGTTGTGCTACCTTATCTAAATAAACCTGTAGTTTTTGCAAGGAGCGATAATCACCAAGCTTAAGTTCTTTTGGAAGTTGATAGAGATCCCCTTCAATTGATTCTTTCGCATAATCTACAAAACTTGAAAACATAATCGGAGATACAAGTACAGAATTTCCAGCGTCCTGAAAGAGGCGACGGGATAAAAGGACATTTTGCCAAATTTTAATAACACGATTCTGGTCCATCCCCATACGGCGCAGTTGTTCACTGAAATACTCTTGACCGGAAGTAACAGCTAAATGCGGGCTGCGTATATTTTGTTGATAGCTTAGATCGGCATTGCGTGTTAAGTCTGCAAGGACCTCCGCTTTGGTAACTCGATAACCTCTTTGCTCAGCAACCTTAGCGCTATTAATCACAAATTGAGCAACGATACCAATAAAACGAGGTCCGAACCAATCTTCAACAGTATGGTAATTAAAGAGTGACAAATCTGTTTGATCAAGTCGATCATCAGGCTTTAACCAAGAGTATTGCCTTTCCTGATAGCGAAGGACCTGTTTTAGCATTTGTGGAGAGAAGCTTTTTTGACCTAAATATAATTTAACCCGCGCTGCAAAAGCATCAGGTTCTAACGAAGCATTAGCTTTTTGCAGAACTTGGTAGTTGGAAAGCATTGTTGGAGCAAAATAAGACCATGTTGTTTCGGTAGATACAAAATTGGCTTCCGGATGCGTGTAAAGAGAGTAGCGTTTTTCAGTTGCCAGTTTTTTTTCATAATCAGGTGCAATCTCAGTGGCATACTCCATCGCCAGAGCTTCGCCGACTCCAGTTTGTAAAAAATCTTTTTTTATGACGCCGTCATTCAAAAAGTTTGGGCCCCACATTCCTCCGAAGAGAAGTTTATCCTCCATATCGGTTGCAAGAAATGCGATCATTTCATTCAGTTCTGTGCGCGATATTTGCGTTCCGTCAACAGCACGAAAAGCGGGTTGTACCCGAAATTCTTCGTTCGGCAGCGCATTGTATGTTCCAAAAAATGAAAATGAAATGACAATTACCACTGTAATTACAAGAAAAAAATAGCGCTGATATTTTCGAAAAAATCCTAACATGCCAAGTGCTCCTACTAAATAGTCTTTGTATTGAGGACTATGTTAACAGAGCTGAAGCTTTGGCTCAATGAATATATTTAAATCAAACGAGGTGGCCATTGCACTTTTATCGGGAAAGGGAGTAGAGAGGGAAAAGAAATAGAGGTGAAATGAGAATAAAAGGGAATAAAGGGAATAAAGGGAATAAAGGGAATAAAGAGATAAATTTACCGCATTGCCACAATGAGCGCGGAGAAGGGTAGAGTTTTTTTTCATTTCAGAAGTATTTAAATCTCTTGCATTTTTCTTTAAATTTTCTCTGCGATTCCTCTGCCTCGACTTTGGGGATTTTTTTAGAAAAAAAATGACAAATCTAGCATAGTAAATTTTTTTTTCCATCACGATCAAAAGGTTACAATGCCAAATTTGCCATCCCCCATTCTTGCAGTCTTATCTATTTTTTTGCCACTTTTTTCTCGCCCAACTTATCAAAAGTTCTTGCTGCTTTTTCAGG
>JACCRY010000184.1 GCA_013813265.1 Parachlamydiaceae bacterium | reverse complement strand
CACTGGTTCTCCACAGAAAAGTGGGTGAAGTTAGCATGAAGAGCCGTATACGGACCCGTACGTACGGTTCTGTGAGAGGTCGGGGCCTTCGGGCCCCACCTACTCGATCATTGTCATTCGTTTCTAGTAGAATGCCTTAACGCGCATGGGCATAGATAAGGTCATGCTTATCATGCTCTTCGAGATACAACCGCCATTCATCTGCCTGCCAGCTGAATTCTTCCAGAAAGTCTTTAAAATTAGATTGGTTAAATTCTCTTGTTTGACCTTTATAGGTGAGAAAAATCGTAAAGTTATCTTCATCGATTTCTAGCTGAGTATGAATCCATTCTCCGCTGAATGGAAGTTTGCCTGCGGCACATTTCCTAACACTTTTTGGAATGTAACCATCGCCTTCATAGACAACTGCACTCACGGAAATTTTTGCATTCTGCTCAGAAAGTTGGGCATTTATGTCCGATCCACCAATGTGAAGTTGAACAGTCCCCTCGCCAAGTAAACAGTTAAACAACTTATTTATATCTTTTGCGAGAATCATATCCCATCCTTTTGTAGAGGAGCGATGATTAAGGACAAAGGTGGCTCAAATGAGCAGATAACTAAAAAAAGACTATCAGCCAATAATACAACAAAAGAACTAATTTACTAATAATTAGTTACTTCTATACCTTTATTATACAAGGATGATATTTAGGTTAATACAAAAAACGTGCCAATTTCATACATTTTTCAAAAAAAACTTTTTAGAGCTAATTGTGAAGTACACATTAAAAAAACAGTGCAGACAAACCTGCTAGGCTTTTATAAACGATTTAATTTGGCGCATATGGAAAGCTTTTTAAATGCAAACAAATCATTGGGCATACAACGAGCCGATTCTTGAAAAAAGTGAACTTCTCTAAAAGGTCCATGAATCTGTAGATCTGCATTTCTAACCCGACAACGATCCCTTTTAGATACTTGTAGACCTACTTTGATAGATTTTTCCTTTGCCATCTTACTTTCAAACCCCCTAAAAGACTGTGAAACGACTGCTTTTTTTGACAATAGGGCTAGATTAAAAAAACATCTACCTCTTTTTTAAAATTTGGGATGAACTTTGGGCCTTTACGGTGATAATAATTTATTAAAATATCACAAAGTTGCGCATGTGAAATAGGTAAGATTTCCCACAGAGTCACAAAAAACAATGTTTTTTGAAAAATGAATGGAAAATTCGTAGTGGACGACAATTTTTCAGATCTTTTCGTACTGGACTACGAATTTCCTGGATACCCCTACCTATTACTGAGAATTGGAACTTGGATGTCTGACCTAGTTACTATTTCTTTTGAGATTCACTCGTAATCATTTCCCATTTTTCAGCGAGGCTTTTCGTGAACTTAAAAAAATTATTTAAAGGAATTTTTATCATTACCTGAATGATTTCGATGTTGAAGTCACTTGAATTTTCAGGAATATAACCAAATTCTTTTTCCTTGATTGTGTCCAGTGATAGAGGGATAGCCAAATTTTTGAGCTCTTCCATCTGCTTTTCCACATCTATGTTAGGATTATAAGATTGAAGCAAACTTGGGTTAAATTTCTCCATCTTATCACTTGTTGAATCAAAATAGGCATTGCGGTTTTTCCATGCAACCTTCCCTCCAGGAATTATTTTAGCTGCGATTCCGTCAGTCATGCAATCTGGATCCTTTGGCTGCGCATTATTCTCATCGATAAGGATTTGTTCAATTTGCTGTTCTGTAACACCCTCGCTTGGCAATCCGAGTCCGACAAATGTTTGACGTTCGGGAGTAGCATCATTACATATGACATTAAAACTTCCAGCAATACCCAGTACTCCGTGCTTAAGACTGTATTCCGGAACATTTCTTATATTTATTAATTGCCCCACATGAACAGGCCTATTCCCTTTAACACCAAGGGATTGCTCACCTGGATTAAGAAAAAAAAGTAAAGGATTTAAATCATAACTGCTTAGTTGCAATGGCAAGCCATTTTCGCGGCTGAACAGCATATTAAATTTAGAGAGGCCTAGAACTTTAAGAAGAGCCTGGTATTGACCAATTTGACAAACTGACGCGCATTCTAAAAGCGCTAATCCCCGCTGCGCCGATTGGAGAGCATCATTAGGTATAGCGCCCTTTTTTATAATAATTTTGTCGCGTATATAACCAGTTGGGGAGCTCGCATCAGCTATTAATTCAAAAAGCTTTGGAGGATGCATGTTTATAAAGCGGTTATTTTCAATAAACCACTTTTTTCGATCAACTTGATTTGTCGATCCTACTTTACTATAAAGCCCAATCGATTGGCGCATTTCCTTGCTGTTGTAACATGGCATTTAACTTTGAAAAAGGTCTGGATCCAAAAAATCCTCGGTGTGCTGAAAGTGGGGAGGGATGTACAGACTTCAAAAAAAGGAGATGGTCAAATCCTATTAAAGGAAGACATTTTTTTTGAGCTGAATTACCCCATAAAACAAAGATAGGGGGTTTATCACGCATTGCAAGCTTTCGAAGGACAGCATCCGTAAACTTTTCCCATCCTTTATTCGCATGAGAAAGCGGCATTCCTTCACGGACAGTCAAAATTGAATTGAGGAGTAAAACGCCTTGACTGGCCCAATGCTCAAGAGATCCATGCGTTGGAATTGGGATTCCTAAATCCTCATGAAGTTCACGAAAGATATTGCGTAAGCTTGGAGGAAATGGCATTCCCTTTGGGATGCTAAAGATTAATCCTGTTGCTTGATTCGGTCCATGATAAGGATCTTGTCCGACGAACACAACTTTTATAGAAAGAAAAGACGTTTTGAAAAAGGCATTAAATAGATCTGCCTCTTTAGGATAGACATTGCCGAGTAAACGTTCCCGTTCGACAAAAGCCAACAGCTCTTGGAAATAAGGTTTAGCCAACTCGTCTGCTAGAATTTCGCTCCATATAGGATCGAAAAAGGGCAGCGTTTTACTCGCTGCCCCTGAGGACTTTGTAACAACAGAGGACACGAAATCGTGATCCGTCTAGTAGTTATAATTTCCACGATCACCGCGATCGCCACGGTCACCACGATCTCCACGATCACCACGATCTTGACGATCGCCACGACCACCACCAGCACCACCAGCACCACCGCCGCCGCCAGAACCTGAGCGATTAAAATCGCGTGGGCGTTCTTGAGCTAGGCTGACACGTAGTGGACGGTCAAGGTATTCTTTTTCATTGAGGCCATTGATAGCCTTTTGAGCGGCTTCAGGAGTCGCCATTTCAACAAAACCAAAACCTTTTGACTTCCCGGTATACTGATCGAGAATAATTTTTGTAGAAACTACCTCGCCGAATGCCTCGAATTGCTGTCTTAGCGTATCTTCAGTGGCTTTCCACGAGAGGTTCCCAACAAATAACTTTTTCATACAACTGCTCCATATTGGATTTTTTTCATACATTCTTAGTGACAACAAATTCCTATTTTCATGTGTAGATAGGGAATACCATCAATAGGCTTATCACGCAAAATTTTGCGCAAACCCACTTTCGGCCATGACAATGTAAAATACAATGTGGAAAAGAGAATAGAGGAAGAAATGTATATACCCGAAAACTTTAATCCGAACATGGTCTCAAAAATGGAGCCCAATTGAAACTCCTATGTGTCAATCCCCGAAAGGCTTTAACATGCTTACAACAAAAATAGTTTGGTGCATCACTAACTATGCACTCTTCTTAAGCCTAACATTAGGCTGATTTATTGTCCACCTACTTTTTCCATTCTTTTTCATTAGACCCATTTTGCTCTAGAGTGGTGATAAAATAGCGCTATGACTCAGCCCACTCAGAGACCTACCCCTCTATTTTATTGCTGAGCAAAGGAGACATTTATCACAACTCAAATTGGCTTTATAAGTTAATTATTGTAAGCATATAACAGGCATTTTCCAATGGCGAGTTGCAAACCATTCTTGTATACTACTCATTCATGGCGTGAATTCCTTCAATTTAATGTTTTCCGCCAATGCATTTTTTGCGGCCAATTTACGTTTGGGCAAAGCTTCACCATGGCTTAGGCACAGACACAAAAGTTTGCCCTTGAGTGGGCCTAAGCCATGGTGAAGATTTGCTCAAACGCCCGTTTTACAAGAGATTTAGTGATGACACTTACCGATGCAATTTTAGAACCTAAAATCACCCCTATGATGCAACAATGGCATCATTGCAAAAAAAATGCAGGAACGGCCGTTTTGTTTTTTCGTATGGGAGACTTCTATGAAGCATTTTATGAAGACGCTATCCTTTTAGCAAAAGAACTTGATCTCACTCTCACTAAACGTCATGACATTCCAATGGCAGGTATTCCTTGGGTGTCAATAGAAGGTTATGTAGACAAGCTCATTAGTAAGGGCCATCGAGTTGCCATCGCTGAACAAACTGAAGACCCAAAACTTACGAAAGGACTTGTAAAACGTGAAGTTGTGCGTGTTGTAACTCCTGGCACTTTAATGACCTCTGCTTTACTTTCGGATAAAAGCAACAATTTCTTCGCTTCGCTATCTCGGGTCGGGGCTTTTTACGGATTTGCATTTTTAGATTTAACAACCGCTGAGTTTCGTGTCATTGAGCTTGAAAATGAGCAAGAACTTCTGAATGAGATTTATCGGCTCCAACCAGCAGAACTCCTAATTCCAGCAAAACTATTCGACAAGCAGCCTCTACTTTTTTCAGAAATTAACAGCGGTGAAAAAATCCTTCTTACCCCCCACGAGGACTGGCATTTTGAACATCAAACAAGCTACGACTTTCTTGTTTCACACTTCAAAGTGCATAATTTAGATGGATTTGGTCTGAAAGGACTCGTTGCAAGCATCAATGCTGCCGGGGCTTTACTTTCCCACCTAAAGGATAATTTATGTTTAAGTATCGAGCATATTTGCGGACTTTCTACCTATTCCACAAAGAGCTACATGGCTTTGGACCGAACCACGCAACGTAATTTAGAACTCACAGAGCCTCTAAATAGCAATAATAAAAAAAACACTCTTTTATCAGTGCTCGATCACACCCTGACACCTATGGGCGCCCGACTGCTCAGACAATGGATTAAACAGCCACTTTTTTGTGAGAAAGCCATCGCAATTCGCCAAGATGCAATTGGAGATTTTGTAGAGCAAGGCTCACAACATGAGCAATTACGCAAGCTATTAAATGATGTCGGAGACCTGGAAAGGCTCATGATGCGTGTCAGCTCAGGATATGCTTCGCCAAAAGATTTTGTTTCTCTCAAGTCAGCCCTTGAGCCCATTGCAGAAATTAAGTCTACATTACAAAATCTTCACAACAACAGTACACTTCTGAAAGAAGAAGAACAAAGACTCAACCCCCTGCCGCAACTCATTCAGATGATTGCACAAGCACTTGTCGAAGTCCCTCCTTTCAGAAGCAACGAAGGGGGTATATTTCGTCCCGGATTCCATTCCGGCCTGGACGAACTTCGTTCCATCAGCTCAGACAGCAAATCATGGATTGTGCGTTATCAAACCCAATTGCGTGAAAGCAGTTCGATCAAAACTTTAAAAATTGGGTTTACGCGCGTTTTTGGATACTACATTGAAGTCAGCAAAGGGCAAACCGACAAAATACCGCATAACTTCGTGCGGCATCAAACGCTAGTCAATGCGGAGCGATTTACCACTCCGGAACTCAAAGAATACGCAAGTAAAGTGCTGACTGCAGAAGAACGTGCCATTGCTCTTGAGGCAGAACTGTTTGCCTTACTTCGCCTGGAGGTTTCAAAGTTTTCAGCTCAAGTTCTTAGCAATGCGCAAGCAATTGCAGAAATTGATTCGCTACAATCTTTAGCCCAGGCAGCAAATATTTATCATTATACCCGCCCTCGGGTAGATACGAGTCAAACTCTCATTATCGAAGCAGGGCGCCATCCCGTTATTGAAGCTCTTAATGTTATGGAGAAATTCACTCCTAATGACGCTCTCTTGGATGGAGATAAAAATCGGCTTTTAGTGATTACTGGACCAAATATGGCCGGAAAGTCTACTTATATTCGCCAAGTTGCTTTACTTGTAATCATGGCCCATATCGGATCTTTCATACCGGCTAAAGCAGCCTACATCGGCCTAGTGGACAAAGTATTTACACGCATAGGCGCAAGTGATGATCTCGCTCGTGGACAATCGACCTTCATGGTGGAGATGACTGAGACTGCTGCCATTTTGAATTATGCAACCAACCGTTCTTTAGTGATCCTTGACGAAATTGGACGTGGAACTAGCACATATGACGGAATTTCCATTGCCTGGGCAGTGGCAGAGCATTTGCTCATCACTGAAGGTAAAATGGCTAAAACACTCTTTGCCACGCATTATTGGGAGCTTACAAAGCTTGAAACACTTGTTCCAGGAGCTGTGAACTACACGGTGGCAGTACATGAAAGTGAAGATCAGATTCTTTTCTTACGCAAAATCATTAAAGGTAACAGTGATAAAAGTTACGGAATTCATGTGGGACGTCTTGCAGGATTACCGGCGGCGGTTATTGGTCGTGCCAAAGAAATATTGGTGCATCTGGAAGAAAATGCTAACCAAAAGTCAACCTTTACACCATCTAAGCCCATCCGCAAGCCAAAGACGCAAACAGCAAAGACAGGAATGGATGTGCAGCTGACCTTTTTTGGCTAAATGCAAACGTGCCTTCTTCACCGAAAAGTCCAATTAACCAAGTACCGAGGACCGAACTTCCGCAGGCCGCCAACGCAAAATGCCCAAAATGGCAACGCTGCCGCCGTTAGACTTGCAGTCGCGCACGTAGAAGCCGGTCCGGCCGAAGCCCACAACAATGGGATAGCCACCCCTTGTATCCAGACAACGAGCAAACCAATCGCGGAGCAACAACTTTCCGGAGAGAGAAAATTCCGCAAAGAGGCGTGCAACAACTTCTCTTGAAAGTCATCCCCGCATCAAGAAGATAAAGAAGGACCAAAACAGGAAAAATTCATAAAAAGCCTTAACCCAAGTTCACCACTCTTCTGAGAAATTTACTCTTTTTTCGTCATACAAATAATTTAACCAATCGCGTAACCCACTAATTTTCAGCCACATGGGAGTTATGAACATTTTAGCCTCCATTTGT
>JACCRY010000095.1 GCA_013813265.1 Parachlamydiaceae bacterium | reverse complement strand
TGAAGTTTATCAACTAGTGAATGCTTAAAGTACGAAGATTGTCGGTGAGCCGTCAACTGGAAATCAGTGTAACCGGTTCGACGAGGGAGGCGGATTAATCTCCGCCTCTACTCTAACGTCTTTTGCTGCTTCTCTGTGTTAAAACATACAACTAGACTAACGTTAGATTTATGTGTTGTTCGAATACAGTTTTATAGCGATGTTTAATATTCTTTTCTATCTTTGTAGCGTATTCGCTATTTTTTTAACACAAAGAAGCGGCAAAAGGCGCAAAAGCACAAAGTTTATTTCAAATTCGGATGTTTATAGAGTATAATTGACGCAAACACGGGTATCGGACACGATACCCGTTTAAAGAAGTGATCATTTTTCAGCTAGGGTTGGATCTCTTTCAAAAAAAAATCTAAAATGTTTTTCATTTCATTATCAGAATAATTTTCTTTTAACATCAAAGTTGCCAAGCCGAAAAACGGATACTCCATCGCTGCATAGTCTTAATCAATTGGATGAAAACAGGGGCCGCCCCCGTTCAAAATGTGTGTTACATTCGAAATTATTTTTATTGTGCGATATTAATAAGTATTCCAAAGCAAACACAAAAGGTAATTGAAGCAACAAAAGATTGTTTAATTAATTACTTTTTAATTAAATTATTGTTATAACCAGTAGATTTACAAGAAGATTTTAAATTAGTCATTGCAACATTGTATACTGCGCTTACATCAGTGCTTGCTTGCTCCAGAGAGTTGTTTATATTTAAAATTAATTCATCCCTCTGTGTTATTTCTATAGAATGAGACCGTTTAATTTTTTTTATCTCTTCCTGATTTTTAGCGGTCTCAATATTTGCATGACTCAAGTCTCTTTTCAAGGAGTTTGTTTGTGCTTCAAAATTTTTCGTGTTTTCTGTAAGTCTTGAATTTAAAATTGATATTTCTTTGGTTTTTATTTTATTAGATCGAGCCAATTCCTTAATTTTACTTTCTAATAAATTATTCTTTAATTTTTCTGATTCCAATTCTTTTTTAAGCGAGGTCGTCTGTATATGAACTTGATGTTTAATGTTTAATGTTTGAGGTTTGATTTTTATTTAAATTTTCTATTTCTGTAGCAAACAAAACTTTATTTTTTTCATTATGACGTTGCAGAACGTTTGCCATTTCTTTGGCTTGAATCAATTCATTTGATAAGGTAACAATTTTTAACTCTAAGGATTTCTTTTCGCTAGTTAAATCAGAAGCTTGAAGTACTGAAATTTTTTCTTTAAGAAGTTCATTATTTGCAGATATTATTTTATTTTTTCTTTCAGTCTCAGATGATAGGTTGAAAAATTTATTTGCATCATTTAGTACAATTTTGTGTTTTTCCTTTAATTCTGCATATTGTGTTTTATAGCCTATTTCTCTATTCTGGGCTAAGGCTAATCTTAGATTTAGTAATTCTATTTCTGCATGATGATCTATTTTCACTTTATTAATTAATGCAATAACCTTTGTTTGAGAATTTGATGCCACCAACTCTGATTCGCATTCGATAAAAGAGGGAGACATTTTATTGGTTATAACCCTATGAAAATTCTCCGCAATTGGTTGGCTCACTTCAATAGGTTTGCTTGAATGAAAGTAACTCTGATTCTCTCCAATATCTAAGACTTGTTTTTTAATATTGTGTTCTAAATTTTGAAAATTTTGATTTTCATTTTTTGAATGTTGATTTTGAGCATGAATTCTTGGATCTCGAAAAGTATTAATATAATTAATCTGCATTTTTTTTCTCTCCTGTTAGACTCAAGATAATTTTGTTTGTTTATGACATTATAATTGATTTAATATTATAAAGACAATAGAAAATGTATTATTATTTTATATTTATCAGCCAAACATAAAACTATAAACAGAATCTATAAGCGAAGGTTGAGACTTGATAATTGGAACATACTCTTTGATGTGTGTGGGAACGTGTTTTTCCACTAACTGTGTGTGGCCTGTATACGCAAAAGGTTGGCATTTTTTTATCTTGCTCCACATCGGCCAAAAATCGGTCCAGGTATCAATTCTTTCAATAAAACGGAGTGGGTGAAGGAGTTCGCAGCGGGTGAGGCTGACATCGATGACGACATCTTGTACAAAATTGATTTGAAGTTCTTCCGCAGAAAAACCACATTTTTTCTTACCATTTTGCGTAATGAGCCCATCAGCTGAAAGAAGAGCGCATTGACACGAGGCATTTTCGGTTTCATTCAATTGTTTTTGAAAAAACTGCGCTTCACCATCTGAAAGTGCAAATGCATGCCAAATCTTATCCTTTTTAGTGATCAGGATATATTGAACAGGTTTCAAATATTCCTCTTTAAGAGATACCATGCCTGATTTTGCTGTGTGAATTGCATCCTCTGTGAACCAAAGGCCCGTAGTCAAAAATGAGGAATTAAACAAGTGAGATGCGGATTGGCAGTACCCGATCATTGTTTCGGCAAAATTATCCTTATCGATTGTGAGTCGCTCGGGCAAAGGACAAGGTGATTCTGCCTTTATGTCATCATGAGAATTTGAAATGAATTCTTTCCTCATTTCCTCCTTCTGGAAAGTATGGATATAAGTTTGACTCATGACGTTAAAAGATGCAGTGCATAATAACTCAGGCTGACGCTTTGTAACGGATTCAATGATAGGAGTTAATTTGGCATGGACCGAAATGGCTTTGTTCCAAGGTGTCGAATATCCAAATAAATTGTACTTTTCTTTAGCGTAATCCCATAAAAGTTTCTTAGATGAAAGAAGTTTGCACTTACCCTTGAAACGTTTAATCGGATCGATCTCAGTTTTTTTGACTAATCCGCGTCTATGTGCATGCCAAAGCTTAATTTGTTCTTTGGGATTCTCTGTATTTAGTTTGATCGCACTCCAAACAGGAGCTGAGATAAAGTAATCGATTTGTTGATACGCAGAGAGAAGAATCTCTTGATCAATAGCTCTTGCTTCATTACGCGCTTCCCACTCAAGGGATTTTTGAGTGGAGATATTTTGCGATATGGAGTATACAAGTTTCCTTTCTGCCCCCCAGATAACTCGCTGATCACCTGAGAGAACCCCGCGACCTCTTAGTGTGCCTTGTACTGTATTTGAAAGGGTAAGGTCTTCACCCAATAAAACAAGTACAGAAGAGCCTTTAGGCTGTTCGATATTGGCTCCGGCGCGATGGCTAGGATCGATCATTGTTAAAAGGTTAAGTTTATCCCATTGAAGCCCTAATGATCGCAATGCCTGCACAACATCATGCCCCTTAATGATTTTAGGCTTAGACCAAGATGTTAACCATAGCAATAATTCAGTCTCAGCCTCTTTATCAGAAGCTTCTTCAAAAATAATGACTCCGTCAATATCGATATCATGACCTATCTCTTTTTGCCTGATCAATAGTTCGAAGAAATCGGACACAAGTTCTTTGGCCGTAAAGTTTCGCAAAGAACCTCCTGCATCGCAAATCATTCTTAAATGAGTGAATATTTTGGGATCCTGTTCCAGTAGAGAGTGATAGAAATCAATTGGCGTCGCAGGGAAGGAGAAGGTGAGGAATTGGGTATTAGTAGGATTTATAAATTGCTGGATTGCGTGAGTGAAAAAAAGAGGGTCGGTGTAAACATTTTGATCTTTCCTAAAGATGCCGTAGATCTCTTCGGGTCCTGGATCTGCTGAAAAAAGGGTGATGCTATGGAATGCATGGAGAAAATCCGCTGGAGTGACACTGAGCTGTTCTGGATTAAATACAATTTGTTTCAACACAACATGCTCTAGATACCAAAAAATCACTGCAGGATTTTTATGTACAAGCTCATAAAAATGTTCATCTCTAGATAATTGAGCTGCAGAAATTCGATTGAGCTCCACATTTTCTTTGCCGATCCAGCGCCCTAGATCTCTTTCTGCCTGTGATATCTTTCCAGATGACCCGACCTCTTCCGTTGCCTTTCGCTCAAGTTCCTTTAATAAGCTTTGCACTTGGCCTAGGTCTAATCCTTGTTGAAGGCAGCCATGGATGGTGGCAATCAATGAGATATAGACCTCTTCAAAATTGGCGCGTGTTGCTTGTTTTGCGCGGGCTGGTACGTGAAGTTCTTCGCCTGGGCGAATCGAACGCACATGCTGCATCCCCCAAATTAGCTTCATCGATTTATGATAAAATTCATCAAAATAGACTTTGATCAATTCGATTGCCCTAGACTGTTTTGCATTGGCATTTTGTAAAAGCCATTGGGGTTCTGAGTCCATGTCGGACCAATAAGCGAGAATATGCATTTGTTGATCATAAGGAATCTCTAGCAAAGGGTTTTTTACGAGAATGGAAAAAATAGACTCCTTGACTTGTTCGAGTTCTTTTTCTGTCATAGTTGCTTGTTGATTTTTGTGTAGACCGACAGTCTCTTTAACGCTGCGATCATCTGGAAGATAAATAGCGTTATTCAAAAAAGCTTGATAGATTTCTAAAATGACAGCTCGATCAAATTCTAGTAATTGAGTCGGCTTTCCCATCCCTATTTTTGCTTGTGTAAGCGGACTACAATTGAGGCGGCATTCATCTACCAAAGCAACTCCTTTGGAAGACAAAAAGGCGAAGATTTGACTTAGCCATTGCACCGATTCGCATTCTTCATTTTCTAAGGCTAGCTGATATTTGAGGTGAAGAGCAAAATAAACCTCTGGCGTAATCTTAAAGCCTTTGTCTGCTTTGCTGTGGGTAAGCTGCTCAAAAAACCATTGAAAATCTGCTGCTCTAGTTTCGGTGCTTAATGCGAGCTCTAAAACATCAAGCTCAAATGAGAAGATATGCTGAGAACTTTCCTTCAACCCTTCACGGTCAACCAGATAGAGAGGTTTGGAGGAGACGCTGATAGGGGTAAACCCCAAACGCGCGAAACGCTTCATGGCAATTGGAAGATAAAGAGTTGTTTTTCCTCCTCCCGCTGGCGCGGCAAATAATCGGATCGGAGATAACATATTCGAAGATGTGGAAAATTCCCATGAGAGCAATTCGGCCTGTTGTTTTCGAAGAGCTTTTCCTGTGCGGGATTGGTAAAGAAATATCTCAGGGTCTTGTAAGGGATTGAACTCTCCATGGCATGCCATAGCCTCTGCAAAGCTTTGAATGGATCCCTTTTTCTCAAGTTCGACTATAGCCCGTTCCAATTGATGGATTTGAATTCTCCGTATATGGTACTCGATAGTGTTGAAGATCAGCGTATAGATTTGGTTAGGTAATAAAGAGGGATTGGCCTTTTTAATGATCAGGGTGTTTTTGTTTTGATAAGCCTTTGTAAGAATTCCTTCCATGGTGATTTCAGGGAGGTTTGAGCTTATTTTTCTTATCCCAATAAAGTAAGATTTATCAGGATAGGTATTTGCAAGCTTTTCTGTTATTTCTTTGATCTTTAGATTCTTTTTTTGTTTAGAGGCTAATATAGATTTAGCTCCTTCAAGACATTCTGAAATCGTTTTACCTGTTTTTAATTTGTAAACAGTTCTTCCAAATCGAGGGTCTTGAAGTGTTTTGTACCCTGCGCGCCATTTGGTGAGCTGCATTTGCATAGTAGGGGTCTCTTCAGCACTGTTCAGTGAAGCGAAAGCGAAAGGTGTTTTAAGTCCTAGATTAGGCTCTTGTGAAGTCTCAAGCCAAAATTTTTGAAAATGTTTGAAAACATTGCTTTGTAATGTTTTAAGTAGGCGAATCTTTTCCTGATCTGAAAAATTCCAATCCAAACTTGAAAAAACTGGCAGAGAAGGTAAAGTGAGGTCAGCAAATTTTTGATAACAGAAGAAAACGGAGTGGTTTGTCATAAGCTTTACCACGACTGAAGCCAAATTATCTACTTTTCCTAAATTTGCAGCCTCAATTATTTCTTGAAAGATCTTTTGATTAGCTATAGGGTCATTGCCAAATTTAAGAGCTTTAAATTCTCCAGGATTTTTTTGAACATAGCGCAACAGTAAGCCATAAGCTGAATAAAAGCGTTCCCCGGCTTTTCCACTTCGAGTTAAGTAAAAGAGATCGATTTCCGTTTCTCCCTTAAGCGCCCGCTCATAGAGTGTCATAAAGTTACTGCGTATCTCGGTTTCATCTAGGCGTACAAAATCTTGGAGAGGGATTTCCGAATGTGAAAAATTTGGGGGATTCCATTCAAAAAAAGATTTTAAATCTTTCTCATCTCGTTGGCGAAGAGGTTCACACTGATTGATGTGATACATGGAAGGTGTAATTGTCTTTGACCATTTTTTTTGTTGAAGCAATGAAAGACGAATATCAAAAATTTCTTTCCAATCTTCTTTTGTGAGAGCCTTTTTCAAAAATTCCAACAAAAAGACTTCCTCTTCTCTCGAAAGCATCTTCGATTCAGGAATGCGGGTAATCTCTTGCATAGAGTGCACACAAAAGTATTTGTCAATTTTATTAGCAATCCACTTGAAAAATTTTACCTCTAGCCCTCCCTTTATGACTTTCCTCTTACCATATTCGCTTAAAATCAGTTGTTGACTATTGTGAATGAGATGCAGACTTAAGCGGAGATGAAATGCTAGAGCCTCTGGTGAGTGGTCTTGCAATTGGGTAAAGGCTTCAATTGCCCATAAAAAATCTGTTTCCTTGTAACTAGAGTAGGATCGGGATCTTTCAAGATAAAAGAGAGCTTGGTTATAATCACGCTGCATGGCAAACAAAAGGGCTAAAAACAGATTTGCCTCAGGATGGGGGTTGATCAATATTTGTGCTATTTCATCAAGTTGATAAAGAAATATTCGTTCCTTTATAGGGAGGAATTTTTCTTTCATTGTGACTATGGTAGAAAAATTTTTGTCGGTTCGTTCAAGTTCCCTTGCCGGGATTAAAACCATTTTTTGCTTCTCTTTTGCAAAAGGCTCTAAAATCAAAGCCCCAGTAAAACCATTTAATTCTGCTAAAGACTGTTCATCTGCAAGAAAGAAATCTGGATAGTTCTGGCTGCAAAAACATCCTTTTTCATTTTTAAATGTGAGGTTGAGCTGAAGGAAATCAATTTCACCCACCGTGCTGCGCATGGTATCGATATCTAATTTTTTACTTTCGCCCAAGATTTTTTTTTTGTTATTGGAAGTCGAATATTCCCAGACGCATGTCTCTTTTTTTGCCCCTAGTCGTTCAAACCAAGAGCTAAGAGGGTGTTCCTCATTCCAAATATTAATAAGGTTGGAATGAAAAGTATAATGTGGTAAAATTTTGCGGATGCAAAAACCGGATTCGTCCTTAATTGCGATATAAAGAGGAGTGTTTTCATTTTTCCTACAAATGACAATGTGTCTTCCAAGATCAATTTTGGGTCCTATCCAATGATCAAAATAGGTTTTGTCGGCAAGCATGGAACCGCCAAAAAGTTGCGGATCGATCTGACCTGAATGAAACCATTGCCCTAAAATAGTGTGATCAGAATCATGAAAGCGTTGGACAATATCACACAGGCCATTTTTGCAGACTCTGATTTTATGAAGGCCGGACTCAAACAGGATTTCTAAACCTTGACTACCTCTCCAAGCTAATCCTTTTTTCACTTCTAAAGCAGGGAAATTTCGGCGTGTTTCTTTGTCTATATACAAAAGTTGCTTAGGACCATGTAAAAAGAAGTTTTCTTGGATATCGATCTGGTAGTCCCCTTTTTGAATAAGAGGATAGGTCCCTTTGCAAGGGCCTTTAGGCAGTTCATGTGAATCAAGAATGAGTTTAAATATTTCGTCAAAGGTCTGATCTAACCATTCTTTTTGTTTAAAGCAATCGATTGTAGCTTGATGGTAGCGTTCAAGTGGATGACTGATCTCACTTTGTATCCATAAAGGGACCCATTCTGGGTCTTTTTCATGATAGGCTAACCAAAATTGTGCTTTAATTAATTCGCGTAAAGAGTGTTCCCCTCGGGGAAGGGAGCACTGATAGAGAAAAAGTAGGTGCTGGTATAAAACAACGGGATTTGAGGTTTCCTCAATGCTCTCTAGTAACCTAGCCTCATAAAGAGAAAGGGCGTCTAAACAAGGCTGTGGCGCATAACTTTCAAGACATACTCCGAGTTGCTGTAAAAATAGGCTGGTAAAATTGTTAAACGAGGATTTGCTGTAGTGGATTATTGCTTGCCCAATCAGTTTGCGGAGCTGATTTAAGGTGGAAGGTTCTTCTTTGATCTTGTTAGCAAGAATGCCCGGCATAAAGAGCGCGACCTCGATAAACTGTTGCACTTTTTTTTGATGTAAAAGTGAGATGTTGTTGCGCATCCATTGGGTCAAAGAGGTGATCTGAAGAGAGGGGTTGGAGAAGATGCGTGTCCATTGCCGGTAAAGATGAGTGTTCCATTCTTCAGAGGATGAAGCTGTGTATTCAAGACACTGAGTTTTGTTTTCAGAGAGCTTCTTGTGTGTTTCCCAGGTGTTTCTTTCTATTTCACTGAAAGTTTCTCCTAAATAGGCATTTGGGAGTTGATTGATTAGAATTTCTGAATTTAGAAATAAAATTTCTATGCGGCCGGTTCCATTTATTTTTCGCGGTACGCGAAAATCTGCCTCAGCAGAAGGTGCATGATTAAAAGAGTCGTGTGAAAAATGAGCAAAAGAATAAAGGATTTCGATCTCTTTGGGGATGTGCTGACAGTCAGCATTCATCCAAAGTTCTATAAATTGCTCGCTCAAAGAAAGTGAGCATCTTGAGTTTTTAGGAAAACCATTTTTCAAAAATTGCTCTAGGAATTTGAGATGTTCTTGGACTTGCGTTGAGGGGATGGGCCTGGTGGAGCTTGCCTTTAGATCTCGAACCCCTTCAGCAATATCGATTTTTTTATCACCTAATGCAAAAAGATTGTATTTACTGTTGGCCTGCTGCTTTTCAAAATAGTTCCTCACTTGGACCCAGCGGGTGTTGGCTTGTTTCAGCGGTAACATCCAAAATTCAAAAAATTTGTCCTTTTGAAACATTTTTGTACAACCAGGCAGATGAGAAATTTGGGGGTAGTGACTGAGCTCAGATCGTGAAGGATAAAAAGGAGATGCAAAATCTCTAAAAAGGGATGTATATTTTCTTCTTACTAATCGATCAGCGATTGCATAACCTATCGATAATATTAGAGCATTGCGATAAATCAATTTCCCTTTTTCAGGTTCAGATCTTTCAACTCCATACAATGCCAGCTGATGAAGACAATCTAAGATACCTGAAATGTCGGTTAGCGGAACTTTGTCCCAATAACCGTGTGTAATAGGATCTGGAACCTCAAAAGAACAGAGAACTCTATAAACAAAAGCATGAGCTTTTGAATCAGTTTTCTCATTTAAGTTCTTAACTAAGGTCAACCAGTCTGTCAATTGGTGAAGAATTTCATTAGGTTTTATCGGAGAAGAAGGAGGTGTTCCATAGGAGTCACCTATTAATTTTTCTTTTGGGATTTCAGAGCCGTAAAAACTTTTTATAGGGTTATGCGTAATGTAGTTAAAATAAATGGAGGTTTGACTCTGTTCTTTTTGAAGTGAAGTAATGGGAAGAGAATTGATTTTCTGTTGAGTTATTTGCTGGGAAGTGTGAAAAAAAATGGGTTTGAAAAGGTCATGCAACCATTCAAGTTCCTTTTCCGATAGAGTTTCACCGCAAGATTTTAACCCTCTAATTGAAACCTCTTTAAGACCATTTTTCAATAAAATCCAATCATCTAAAGGTCCACCCTTTTCGCGTAAATTTTGGTAGAAAAATAAGATATCACAGAGTTTTTCAAGGGTCACAAGACGTTGTAATGCCTGCTTATTATACCCAAGGTCAATGAGAACGTCTTTAATGATGAGTAGAATTGCCATATCTCCGCAAATATCCCCTACCTGTGGTTTACGTGAACGATCTGCAATTTTTGAATCGAATGAGGACTGGATCTTGCCCAACGAATAGATAGGAGCATAGACATCTTCTGCCGAGTAATTAGAGATAGTAGGAGGGCAAGGTTCAGCTTTTAAAAGCATAAGGCGTGTAAAAACATCTTCGCAGTAACCTGATGATAATGTTGACCAGTCAATCCATACTGGAAAGGATTGAAAGTGAAAGCGCAATCCGGAAGGACTCCAATCAACTTGAGGATGCATCTTCAGTCCATCACCCAGATTTAGGAATACCGCCTCAATGTGATGTTTCCCTTGAGCGGATAGCTTTAATGGGATTGCGTGCCCGCCGCTTGTTGGACTATGTGCATAGCCCAATGGAATATAAAACGTTTTTTTATGCTTTAATCCCTCTTGAATTTCTGCAAGTGTGGCTTTTGCAGACTTTCGACATGCTGAAGCTTTATTTTTTGAGTTCTCGTTGTAGGTAGCCTCATCCCTTTCTAAAGCTCCTTTATAGGTGTTAAGGGTCGTAAGTAGATGTTCCAAATCTTTTTTCGAAACCGCAAGGGAGAGAAATAAACATTTATTATCAAACCACAATGTAATCAGTTCAATCCAGTGATTGACGCTACTCAGGCTATTGATACCAACAATTTCTTCTTTATCAAGATAGGCGGGAACAAGGCGATGAGCAAATTGACGGGCTGAAATTTTAAATGCAGTGTTTGTTAATTCTACTTCTATTTGTTTAAAGGGATCAATTACCTTGAGTAAGGGAATCGTTTGATTTGAAAGGGCAGGGGGGAATGAATATTTTGTTTCATTATGGGGCGCTAAGTTGAGGCTGTTTGGAAGCATGTAATTACTTTATTATATAGATTTTTAGTGTATTAGAAAATTAATATACAATAATCCGTATAAAATATAAATGAAAAAATTAAAGGTTGTTTTTTTTATCACATTAACGCTGAAGGTAAATCGTAGTTCTCATTAAGCAAGGTGCATGCATAGGCGGTTGGGTAAACGTTTTGTCCATCTACATTTTCTTTGCGCTCTTTGCGCCTTTTGCTGCTTCTTTGCGTTAAAAAAAAAGAACTAGTTTTCCACATAGATAGAATTAGAGGTTAAACTACGTTGAAAA
>JACCRY010000094.1 GCA_013813265.1 Parachlamydiaceae bacterium | reverse complement strand
TTTTCAACGTAGTTTAACCTCTAATTCTATCTATGTGGAAAACTAGTTCTTTTTTTTTAACGCAAAGAAGCAGCAAAAGGCGCAAAGGGCGCAAAGATCATTGAGAGCCTCGGATGGGTAAAATTGACGCTTACGGCAGTTGGGTATCGGAACCTTCTCTATCTTTTTTGAATAAATTGTAGGGAAGGTAGAAAGGTAGAAAGGTAGAAAGGTAATGTTGATGCTACAGAATATTGTCAGCTCTTTTTTACGCGAAGATCGCGAAGAATGCGAAGAAACGCGAAGGAGGGAGGAGAAGAAAAAAAATGGCAACCTGCCTCACAAATGAGAGGTAACTGTTTTTTGGGATTCTATCGGTGTACTAGTTAGATTTTTTCAACACAGAGCGAGGTAGTCCCCACGACCCTTATCGTAAAATAAAGTATCATTTTTTGAAACACAGAGGAACGGAGTACACAGAGAACAGAAGAAAAAAATATTTCACCCTCTCTGCGTGCCCCTTTTTCGAAAAAAACAATTAGTTCAAAAAACATGTTATTTGAGGAAAAGGTTTCTAAGACTTTCTTCGTGCCTTTGCGTTATTGCTGCTTCTTAGGCAATTAGATACTCAGATAAAGAGAATCTGGAGGAAAGAAGCAAGGACCAGTTATTTGACGGAAATCACAAGATAAATCAAAAAGACCTTGTGCTGTCCAACTAAGGGATCCTTGAAAATGAGTCCAACACCAGTCATTTACTTCTTCACAGCAACAACGTGTGGGCAATGTGATGAGGCATAGAAACCCACTTATTACTGCAGAAAGAGTATTAAGTGCTAATGGAAGAAGGGAGTATGAAACCAACCGAAATCCAAGATAGGCCACTGCTTTACTGGTGGTACAACCCCGTTCACCGGAATTATTAAATTCTCCTTTTAAATAGGAGACCGCATCATTAATGAGATTGAAGCCTGGTAGCGCTTCAAAGATGATATTATTCTGTTCTGCAGATGATATAGAGCTAATAGAGTCGCTACGTGCCATTTTTTTTCTCCTTGAATGATTTAAAGCAAATTTATTTTAATGTTAGCAGGGTTTTTGTTCAACAAAAAAGTGCTTTAGTAGGATTATTTAAATTGAATTGATAAGCATGGGTGTTGTTACTAGTGTGATTTGTAATGGTTTCGGAGGGGTGGAAATTTAACGCTAGGCAATTTGAGGAAGTGATTGACTATAATTTCCCATGTGTTATAATGAGCAACAATTAATCAATCTAGAGTGTGGGGTTCAATGAATAGTTTCAGTTATTTTAAATCATATGATGTTAATTTTAGAACTCTTGGAAATGGTCGGTATGAATATAAAGATGTCAGTACTAATCAATGGAATCTAGTAAAAGAACCTTTAATTGGGAGAATGCTTGCCAAAGATGGTTATCAAATTAGCAGGGAAGAAGCCGAAAAAACTGGCATCGTTTATAAAAATGCCTTTGCTTATCACGCCTCTCGTGGCTTATCAATATGGAAGCCAAAGCCTGTTCAGCTTATGTGTATCATTCGCCCAGAACCCTTAATTTTGATGGTGTTTGTATTACTGAGCCAATATAAAAGATTCTAACTTTCTAGAGTAAAGATTTTTTAAAGATTTCGTGAGCCTCTAAAGCATATTCTTCTGAGACAATGGACCCATCTTTTGTCACCATTTCATGAATCGCAGGGTCATAACAACTTTCCCATTGATCACTGTCTAATCGACGGATTTCTAATTTTCCAGGAGCTAATCGCGCAACAAATCCTGGTGTAACAACGTATTTCCAATCTTTATCTTTTTCCATATATGCTCCTTTTTACTCTCTATTAACAATATTATGTATCCCAGAAGAGAACAATGTGACCATTCCTACCTCGCGAAGTTCAGTTATTTCCGGATCTTCATCCATTCTTCCTAGCTCATATAAAAGATGGGAGATTGCATCCAGCGAATTTTTAGATCCGTCATTAATTTGACTTAAATGAAATTGCACTTCTCCACGAACCTTCCTAACCCAAGTTCACCAGCTTCCGTGAGGAAGTTTGCAGATTCTTGACTACATTTTAAATTTATACAATAGTTTTTTTAGACCTCAAAATTGAGGAAGAAAGTCCTAATGCCCTATATATTTCC
>JACCRY010000038.1 GCA_013813265.1 Parachlamydiaceae bacterium | reverse complement strand
GAAAAGTTGCATCTGACGCACTTCTCTCCTCGGTCGTAGCTATAGCTACGACGTCGTCAAGAATTGCATCAGCTGCAACTTTCGCCTAACTGCTGCATTATTTCGAATTTTTTCACAGCCTCTGCGAAACGCAGCAGGATACATAAATCTAATGAATGAGCTTACAGACCTTATCCTAGAAATCGATTGCTATCTATTAAATACAATCCTGATCATATTCAGCACTTTCATTTGCTTTTTTATTTCCTTTTCTGAATTATTATTAAAAATGACTTTCTCTTCTTCAACAATGTCGGAAGCATTTTCGGTAAATATTGAATTATGTATGATAAGGACTTCTAGCACTTCTCTTTTTTCTGAACTATACCCGTTAATTGCTCAAAAGAAACAGGATCTGTCGCAATGGGAATTTTTGATAAAATTTTTATTGTATTATCGGTTAGGAATTTTGTTAATGAATCTATTAAATATGTATTTGCTGGTTCAAAAAATTTGCCTACCGACTCTTTTTTGTAACTCATTTGAGGTAAGTCTTTAATGGTATAGACTGCGCTTTTATATGTGTTTAAGTTATTAGGTAACTCATATTTGATCTGTGTATTCATTTAATTCGAACTTGCTTATGTCAAACATAAATTTCTCTCCTTACTTTTTTAAATTTATGAATATTATATCAGAATTTGGCATTAAATGTAGGTCAAAAGAATAGTCATAAAAGCATCACTCGAGTTGACATGTGATATACCTAAGTCGACGTAACTATGGTCTATGAATCAACTGACATTTCTGCTTTTAATGCAAAAAGCATGGCGCAAAAAGGCCTAAAGTGGCACAATCAACTTCCTTAACTCGAATAACTTTTTAGGAAAATATGTCGTCTCAAGATCATTATATTCAAGCAAAATTTGGTATTGATGAAATCTTCATTCATGAAGAGTTTACAAACACCTTATTAGAAAAATTAAAACAACGAGCTGCCTTCAGCTTAGATGGCGAAGATAATGTCGTTCAAAAATATGCCATGCATGACATGATTTTAATTTTCCGCAATGAGCTTCCCAGCCCAAGTCTGATTTATCGATTTCTTAAATTTCTTGACCAAGATGTTGGCAAAGCAAACTTTATAAAATCTAACATTTTATGTGATGAAAACGAACTTTTTCCATCTATTAAGATAAAAAATTATATTTTAATTACTCCCCGTATTCTTTTGAAGGAAATGAATAATCCTTGCTGATTGCGGAGCGTTGAAACTTGTATTTTTAAAGAATATCTTCTTCTGCAGTTGTTTCAATGAGAATAGCTGCAAATCCACTTTTCCCAATTGGCGAAGAGATATTTACACGATTATCATTAAAATGTGTCCAAACGTTATTTACCTCAATATATGTCGTAGAATGCCCTGTTCCTCCAGTTGATGCAGACAATAGTTTTAATTTGTAGTCTTTCCAGAAAAATTCTTCGGTATCTAAGGTCATTCCAGGCAGATCTCTCACATGAAGCAGTAAATACTTTCCTAATTTTAGATTATTAAATCCTCGATCCAGATTGCTGGTGATTGCTTCAGAAAGAGTCTTTTTATTCCCATCGAGTTCTAATCCGACAAGAGAAACTTTTCGATCGTTTTTATAATGAGTTAACATTAAAACAGATTCTAATTCTGGATTTTTTTTTGTAATTGATTCGAAGGTGTCAAATAAACAGCTAGAAACATCTTGGGATATAAGCCCACTGGTTTCTTTCATGCAGTCATTAAAGGCTTCTACCATTTTAGATGCATGATTTACTGGATCATTATATACTTCTAAAATCGATTTACACACTGGTACATTTTGAGTTTGTAAAAGGATGTGTCTTATAGGGTATAATGCCATTGCAGCTGCATTGGCATAGCATGTTGTGAGTCTGTCATTTGGAATTCCTTGAGAAAGCACTTGAGGTGCTGTAAATTTTTGCTTGATCAATTTTAAAGCATTTTGTAAATCTTCTACCAAGAAGTCATGATCAACAGAAAAATGGCCATGATTGTCTTCATTGCAATTTTTGTAATTTGTTCTGTAATAATTAACCATAAGCTCGAGCATAATGTCAACTTTTTCACGAGCCTGATTATGGTTCAAATTACCCGTAAACCACTCACTCATTTCAAAATTTTCACTATTGAGCTTAAAGACCAGCCTGTTTCTAGCTATTTGCCAGTCAGAATAGCCAAAAATTGAACAAACAGCTTGCGAAATTCGATATACAATGTATGAAAAATAATGTTCATGGTTGTAATACGCATATTTTTCAATTAGTGGGATAATTTCATCGATTCCCTCAAATGCAAAGTTTGAATTAATATTTTCTCTAATCCTATCTAATTCATTGCGATAGAAATCTTGTAGATTTAACATGTATCGGAAATCCTCGTTTGAAACGATTCTAAAATTTTTTTTTAATGTTACATTGAACTTAATAAAACATCAAGTAGAAAGGGGTGTTTAGACGCTGTAACTTAAAAAATGCTAATTACGTAACATACGACAACACAAGGATAGATATGTCAGGAAAAAAAAATCTGAGAGATTTAAAAAATGTAGGAAATGCAACTTTTCAAGACTTAACTATTTTGGGTATTTCTACGGTAGATGACCTAATCCATCAAGATGCCACACATTTATTTGTGGAATTAGAAAAAAAGACGGGTAAGCGCCACGACCCCTGTATGTGGGATGTTTTTGCAGCTATTATACATGAAGCTAAAACCGGAGAACCTACTTCATGGTGGGAATGGACACCTCAACGAAAAATTCTGCAAAAATCGGCATGGTTCAGAAATGACCAAAATTAGGTAACAGAAGACGATCACGAGCCTGCCCACTTTTAGGCCGGTTTCTTAAAAAAATGATTTTCTGGATTTAAAGATTCTCTAAGCGGCTTGTTTAAATAGTTTAAAGCCTAACATTTCTAGCCAATGCTTGTGCTTTTCACCTATCAATAATTCTGCAGGGCTTTTTCCAACCCTTTCAGTATATTTACTTCTCATAAACCGACGATGATTCAAGAAGAATTGTAGAAACTCCAAATATTCGCTCCCTAGCTCTCTTCTTAACGTAAAATAATTTCTTAGCCTGTCTGTGAGAGCTTTTATCATCAAAGCAAAATTTGGATAATGGTCTTTGTCTTCATAATCAAAAGTTCAATGTTTTTTCCCGTCCATGCTATGATCATTGTGAATTTTATCAAAATATTCGCTTCGAGACCTAAGAAGATTTATGTCAGCTTTAATCGTTATAAATGGCTGAACATTAAATTGAAAATTAAAAGAGAACATATTCTCATTTTCCAATTTAAGATTTTCAGGAAATGGTGCATTAGAGATAGGTCTTATTGATTCCAGCTATGAAACCTCCTATAAATCCACTAAGCAATCCCATTCCAGGTAAGGCAGCAGCTAAGTTGACTAGCCCCGCATTAAGCATTATTGTTGGGACTATGGCGCCACTAAGTAATAAGCCACAGAATACACATGCTGTAACGAGAATTGCGACGATTTGAAAAAATAGCTATTAAAGATGCCTTAAAAAGTGAAGAGGCTCAAATCTTATTTGCAAAAGCAATATTTAACTTCCTCTATGGCGTATAAAGCCCGCCTTTACTGAAACAAGTTAAATTCTCAATAAATCGCATATCTTTAATCCTTTCAAAAAAATATGTCAGGGCGATTTCATTATATAAAATATTTTGATTTGTGCCCCGAAATTCCGATTAGGGATTTTTTTAGTGTATCTGCTTTTTTTTCATTGAGCTGAGTAGAAATTTATGTAAAATATCCCTAATAAGTACAAGAAAACAGGATATATAGGATCGCAAGCGGCAAGATATGCATGATAATAATCAATCTCTATATTTTCAGCTAACAGAAACAATATTAGGATGCTGCTTCGATGTAATGAATGAGCTTGGCTCAGGGTTTCTTGAATCAATTTATAAAAATGCTCTCTTTATAGCAATGAAAGAAAAAGGGCTCAGCATAGAAGTAGAAAAAAGGTTTGAGGTAATATTTAGAGGGCGAAAAATTGGTTCATATGTTGCTGATCTTATTATCGAAGGGAATGTAATTGTCGAGTTGAAATGTTGCGAGTCGTTGGTTGGGGAGCATCAAGCTCAATTAATTACTTGAAGGTATCGGGTGTTTTAATTGGTTTGCTGGTTAATTTTGGAAAAAGAAAAGTGGAATATAAAAGGTTTCCTCTTTCAACACTCCATGCACTCAGGAGATGAAGTCCATCAAGTCCTACCTGTTTTTGAGCGTTACCTCGTAATGTCTTGCCGTCCATAGACACAACTTCATGCTTTGATTTCATTCGAAGGTGGTCAGCCCAGTCAATCAAAAATTGACTAAATAAATTGTTATCAATAATCCCAA